>CAMQZX010000016.1 GCA_947039785.1 uncultured Lachnospiraceae bacterium
GACGTAATCTTTTTATTTTTTCGATGTTTTTTGGATAAAAGAATTATATAATAGTATGCAACTAGAGTGCAGTTGGATAAAATGGAGGAAAAGTGTTGAAGAAAAAAATGAGAGATACTTATCGCGTCATTGGAAAAGATATGTCCAATGATCAGGCGTACGGGAAAGTAACAGGTTCCATTAAATACTGTGGCGACATGCAATCCGTGGGAATGCTTTACATGAAATTAAAAGGGAGTACGATTGCTCATGGCAAAATTACTGCCATTTATACAGAGGAAGCAGAAAAAATGGAAGGGGTAAAAGCTGTATTTACTTATCAGAATACACCAGATACCCGCTATGACAGAGGAAGAGTGGAGCGTTGGGAGAAAGCTCCCTATCAGGAAAAATTATTTGATCAGCATATCCGTTTTAGGGGAGAACGTGTGGCGGCTATCGTTGCAGTTTCTGAGGAAATTGCAGAAAAAGCCTGTGAAAAGATCCTGGTAGAATATGAAGAATATCTGCCTCTCATCAGTGTGGAAGATGCCCAAAAGGGACTTCCTCTTCATGAGGGAGGCAATATCTATCCGGTACCGGATGCGGATCGGGGAGATTATAGGAATGCGAAAGGCGACTATACATTCCGCAATGAGACTCATATTGGACGTATGGCTCATTTACAGATGGAAACCCAGGCAGGAAGAGCTGTCTACGACAAATCTTCCAAGAGATTGACTGTCTGGTCCGGGTGTCAGACAGTGTTTGGAGTGAGAAGTACCCTTGCTGAATTTTTGGGAATGCATTATTCTAAAATTCGGGTGATTAAGCCGCCTATAGGAGGGTCTTTTGGAGGAAAGCAGGAGACTTTGATTGATCCGCTGATTGCTTATGCAGCAGTGACTCTGGAGGCTGATGTACGCCTGGTTTATACGAGAGAAGAGCAGTTTGTGAATACCATTATGAAGCAGAGCCTGGATGGCGTTGTGGAAAGCAAAGTAAATGCGGATGGAGAAATTCAGGGATTATCCGTATCCTGCACATTAGATGCAGGAGGCTATCTGACTGTCTCTCAAGGCTATGCGGATACTATCGGCACCAAATTAGGTATGATTTATAATTCTCATAATATTCATTATGATGCGAAGGCAGTATGCACCAATACTCCTGTCAATGGCAGTTTTCGAAGCTGGGGTTCCGGCGAAGCAGCTTTGATGTTGGAGAATCACTGGAATATGGTTGCCAGAAAATTGAACATGGATCCCATTGATTTCCGTATGAAAAACATACTGCATCCCTATGAAATCGATGTTATGCATAATGTATCGGTGGAGCAGGTACATTTTGAAGAATGTCTGATTATGGGACGGGAAGCATTTCACTGGGATGCGAGAAAAGAAGCATGTAAAAAGAAAAATCAGAGTCAAAAACGTTATCGCTATGGCGTTGGAATGGCTCTTGCCTCTCATACCAGTTCATTTTATCCTTATCGGGTGGACATTGCCACTTCCATGGCGCGCCTGCAGGAGGATGGCAGTCTGGTTGTTCATGTGGGCATTCACGATCATGGATGCGGCACTGTGATGGCAATGAAAAAGATTGCGGCAGAAGTGATGGAACTTTCCATTGATGCGGTGGAGGTAAACGAAGCAGATACCCTGGTCAATATGTATGATTTTGGATGTTATGCAAGCCGAAGTGTGTATGCATTGGGAGCTGCCGTCAAAGACAGCTGTGAGCATCTGCTGGAGAAAGCAGCACATGTGGCAGCAGCGATTCTTAAGTGCTCCCAGAGCTTTCTGTGTTATGAAGATGGTGTGTTTTACATGGAAATGGATCCTCAAAGAAAGGTGACGCTGGAAGAAGCAGTGGAACATTCCATTCGTGTAATTGGAAAGGAACTGTATCATGTGAGTACTTTAAATGCACAGGCGAATCCTGGAGTATCCGGCGCGCATTTTACACAGGTGAAGGTGGATACTTATACAGGTCAGGTAGAGATAGAGGCTGCTTTGTCAATTCACGATATTGGAAAAGCCATTAATCCTGATTTATGCCGCGGACAAGTGGGAAGCGGGATTCAGCAGGGAATCGGAATAGCACTCTGTGAAGATATTAAGATACATCCGACCACAGGACAGACGTTGATTACCAATTTTAAAAATTATGAAGTGGCAAATGCATATGAAATGCCGGATTATCAGGTGATTTTCATTGAAGAAGGTGAAAAGACGGGGCCTTTCGGCGCAAAATCCATAGGTGAAGTAGTCGTGGTTCCGGTGGCTCCAGCTATTGTATCGGCGGTAAATGAGGCACTGGGAACAGAACTGACCCATCTTCCGCTGACACCGCCGGTTATTTTGGAAGCATTAAAATAAACTGAAAATGAGATGATCTGAAAAAGCAGCTTTGCGGATACCATTAAATCCAACAAAGCTGCTTTTATAGGTGTTGATTCTCTGCTTATTCTTTCGGAAGGACTTTCCACACCCGGTAGTGTTCGGTTTGTCCAAGCAAAGAGACTGGCAGGGAAGACAGATATTCATCCAGATGTTCCGAAGAAGAAACCACATAGTCAATGTCATAGTAGGTTAAATGGCGGTAGAAACGGTCCGGCCGGATGCTGTAGTCGCCGTAGTAATAGACCAGGTAAAGTTCCCGGAGCCGTTTGCTGTAGCGATCCAGATCCCGAAACTCTTCAAAGGAAAGCCCCTGCATGGTCTGATATACGTTTCTGGTGAGAAAGGAGATTACCGAAGGGTCATACTGGCGGTACACCAGCATCAGACCGCCGTAGAGCACTGTGGGGGATTCCAGTTCTTCACTGTGAAAGATTCCTGATAATTCTAAAATCTCACTGCTGGTGAAGTATTCATTTTCCGCCTTTGTGTAAGGGGGAACTTCTTTGCCCCAGAAAACGGGAACTCCCAGAAACAGGATGAATACCACGCACAGAAGACCTGCAAGTATCCGGACCAAAACCCGCTTAAAATGAAAAATCAAAAGTACCATGGCATAGGCAATGGTGATAAAAAACAAGGTCATCCAGAAAAAACGGAGATATCGGTTCTCAAAAGAGAAAATCTCCAGAAAAAATTTCATAAAAAATGGATTGAATATGGTTAAAAACTCTATTGCAATGGTGGCCAGGAACAATTTCCGGTCACTTTTTTTGCCCAGAAACAAGATCAGAATCAGGGCTATGGGAAATAAAATCCATATTCGATTGTTGTCGCTGTAAATCTGAAAGGATTCAGCGAGAAACGAGTACATTTCTTTTATTGTCTGAGTCATTTCTATGGCGTCCTCCTTTTTATAATAGTTTGTACAGTGCAATCCAGATCAGGCAGGGAAACAGTACAAGAATGAATCTCAAAAGCACTTTCCAGTGTTTATGCAGCAATCCTTTCGAAATGATATAGGGAAGGAGAGTGATTCCCATCATGGCAGGAACCACAAACAGAGCCGTGTTACAGAATGCCACACCGCTGACACCGCAGAGAAAAAGCCCTGCCCAGGGCCAGAGGTCATCCTGAGACGTTTTGGCAGTATCTTCCTTCTGATAGAGAGCCAGGCAGAAGCAAAAAATCAGCGTCATATACAAATATGAAGTAATCGCTTTTCCCTCATATGTCCGGTAGGCAAAATAGTGGGAAACACCGGCAATGCTGTAGGCGTATAACAGTACCAGATTTGACAGCAGGCAAAATACTGCGGTTTTTTGGAATCCGGACATCCTGAGATCCTTTTCTGAATTTTCTTTCTGGAAGAAATGTTTTCCACACAGATACAGACCCATCTCAAAAATCAGAACCATGGCGATGGTAAAGCTGTATTTTCGCTCAAGGAGAGGATGGATGTTCAGAGCCTGATAGATTACGGCACTGTTTAGGGTATCGGTATTCAGCAGGTAAAAATGCTGTGGTTCCTCCAAAAGCAACCCTGTGTAGGGAGACAACAGTTCCAGCGTGTTGGAATAGACGGAGGATACCGGAAGACCGATGTAATAACAGGCATCATAGTCCGAGATTGTGTTGGTATTAAAGCCCAGAAGCAGTGCAACTGCCAAAGCCAGAATCATAACCCAAAAAACAAGAAGGAGTTTGGGAATGGACGGAAAAAGATTTTTTAAACTGTCAATCAGGGGACGCCTTCTTTTTAAAATTACATAGAAAACCAGAAGAATCAGTAGCCCAAACCATGCCATGGTCAGATAACTGAGGGGCTGCTTGAAAATCTTCATAGGCAGGGCAATTACCTGGAACAGGGAAAAATACAACAGAAAACCGGTGATACACATAACCGGAATGGACTGTGAATGAAACCTGTCCGGCAGGATGGCGCCCAAAAGCCAGAATATTACAATGTACGCTGCCGCAAGGACAGAACCAATGAGCAGATTGGACATAAGAAGAACTTCCTTTCCCTTTACTTTTTCGTGAAATATTGGAATACGGCTCCCTGGAACTCGAATTCCTGCGTTATCTGGTAGTGTTCTTCCAGCCATTGATTCTGGTCGGAAGAGAAATTGCGCAGCTTTTTGATGGTGTTTTCTCCCACCAGGAATCCGGGAAGATCCTTGCTGCGGATATCCTCGATCACGTAGTCTGCCACCTGGGGACGGACAGAAATATCGGAAAAATCCAGAGTGTAGCATTGGGTATTCCACCGGAGCATACTGTAGATTTCTGCCACTCCAATTCCAAAACCATAGGTGTTTTTGGGAATGTTTGCAGCTACATTTGCGGCAAAATCATGGATATCCTGCTTGTTGTGAAATTGCGTCTTTAAATCGGTATTGTAGCCGTACTGGACCAGATTTCCAGTGGTCAGTGTCAGGAGAAGAAACAGGCTTACAGCAGTGAACGCTCCCTGGAAAATCTGGGACGGCGCATATGTTTTTACATTTCTCAGATGGAAGGCACGTATAAAAGCCATACCTCTCTCTGCCATAAGGCAGATCAAAAGGATAGCCGGCAGATGACAGATGTCTAAATTGTGGTAGGACGCACGGTTCATAAAGTAAGAAATCTGTCCCAAGGTCAGCACTCCTGTGAAGAATGCAAAGCATGGCAGCATGGCAGCGGTCATGTTACGCAGATGATCTTTTCGGAAAATACCCATGTAGGAAATTCCCCATGCCACCGCCAGAAAAAGGAGGGCCAGCACTGGCATGTAGGCACTGGGATAGTCCGGCAGATCCACGCGAAGAAGATCATCCATATAGGAAGTGGTCAAAAGCGGAAATAAAAATTCACGGATGGAATTTACCGTGCCGCCGCAGACCAGATTATATGCATTTACAATTCCATAAGCCCCGAAAAAACAAAGCGCCACAGCACCAAGATGTATAATGACTGTCATCAGTGCTTTAACAAAGCGCCAGCGGTTGTCACACAGATGTTTTAAGATCCAAAAGCCTGCCCAGGCAACAGCACAGAACAGTCCGCTTTCTGTGTTCCACAAAATCCCCAATATTGCCAGTATATATCCCAGAATACAGGTTGGCTTATTTAACTTCTGAAATCGGATACAGAAGGCTGCAAAGCAGATTATAAGGCTCATAAATAAGATCCGATGGGGCCATAGCTGCCAGTAATATCCACCACGCATGGACAGGATGGGAAAGGTCATGGATATAGCTCCAAGGACTCGCAGAAGATTGTTTTTCACCACAAAATGAAGGGCTAAAAACATTCCCAGAAAACACAGGGATCCCAAAATGGCATTTAATAAAATAAAATCAATAAAATCTCCGCCCAGAATCTTTAAGGGCAATTTATACAGTATTGCATAATGTCCGTAGATGCTGGTGGTGTATTCAGTATAAGGACTTCCATGGTATACATTGTAGATGGAGTTGTAGTAAGCATGGGCGTGAAGGCGGTCGGAAGCTCCCCGTACAAAAATGGATGGCGTATAGAAGGTATAGCCAATCAGAATGGTAAACATTCCATATAATAAGTACAAAGCCGGCTCTGGCAGGTGGATCTGTCCTTCTCTTAAACACAAAAAGAAAATAATTGTTTCTGATGCCAGAAAGAGCAGTACCAGCCAAAGGGGAAGTTTGTGCCAGACATAACGGTTGGTGACGCCTCCATAAATATTTTCCTCTAACCGAAACATAAATAAAAAGAAAAGCATGGTCACGGCGGTTAAAAGACAGGCCATCCAGAGTGCAGTCACAGAAGCCTTGGAATCTTTGCCCTTGGATTTCCAGTTTATTATTCCGTAAAAGAGTAAAAATAATAAACAAAAAAGAAGAATCTGAAGAGCATAAGTGATCAGGTTGATGTTTCCAAAGGAAGCAATGGACTCTGAAAGAGCGGGAATCTTCAGACAACAGGCCGCAAACCCGAAGGAGAGCAGCAGCGCCATCATAAATGCGATGATTTTGTTCATGGAGTTTTGTGTGATGGAGCTTTTTGCCATTGGATGTTTGGTTGATTTTGTTATAGGTGATTTTTTCATCAGTGACTTCATATGTGTTTCCTTTACAATATCTTATTTGGGAGATTCCATACCGGAAAACTCCTTCCTACATCATCTATAAATCCGACGCTTTTGTCAAGCCTTATTGAGAATTATTGTACGGGTAGCCTATAGAAATTGCAGCAGACACATGCTATAATATACAAAGTTAGTAAAAACTAACCAAAAACTGTCCGAAGGGAGATGCGTTATGCCGACAGCCAAAATCATACAAATGTTTTCAGAAGGAGAAATCAGGGAGAAATTACTACTCCAGCTTGCGCTGCAGTGCGCCCCTCTTTTAAAGGGTATCAAAGCCGCTAATATCATATTGCTTTCTGAGGAAAACACCAGGGAACTGTTTCATATATTAAAGGGAAGCGGGATATCTGTGAAAGTACTTTGCCGCAGATGTGAAAAGCTGGTGCTCTATCTTTACCGGAAAGAGCAGCTTAGAACTCATCTGAAATCCAAAGATATTCTGGAAGCGCTTCGGCTGTTTGGATATGGTTCTTCGGATATGGAAGAACTTTTAAAGGAGCTGAGTGTACACACCCAAGATGCCTATGAGCATACGGGAACCTGCCCTCATGAGATTGGGCTTTTTCTGGGGTATCCCATTGAAGATGTGCTGGGATTTGTGGAACACAAAGGTGCCAATTATCTTCTGTCAGGATACTGGAAAGTATACGAAAATGCAGAAACAGCAGCATCGGTCTTCCGACAGTTTGATCAGGCCAAAAAGGCGGCAGTGGAAGAGGTTTTTCGCGGCTGTACTTTGCGGGAAATAATCTGTGCGTAATTAAAATCAGGAGGAAAAGAGTAATGAGTAAAGTGACAATCGTATTTTGGAGTGGAACAGGAAATACAGAAACAATGGCAAATATGGTGGCAGATGGCATAAAGGTGGCTGGAGGAGAGGCGGAAGTTCTGGAAATGGAGAATATTACTCCGGCAAATCTGGCAGATAAAGCAGTGTTTGCCCTGGGATCACCGTCTATGGGGGATGAAGAATTGGAAGATACCATTGTGGAGCCGTTTATTTCCGAACTGGAAAAAAGCGTATCCGGCAAAAAGATTGCGCTGTTTGGTTCCTATGGCTGGGGAGACGGCGAATGGATGAGAAACTGGGTAGACAGAATGAAAGCAGCCGGTGCAGAGATCATTGGAGGCGAAGGTGTGATTGCCAATGAAGACCCGGATGATGAAGCGAGAGAGGCTTGCGAAAACCTGGGCAAAGCAATGGTTTCTTAGAGTTTATTGACTACAGATTCTCAAAAAAACACAAGATAGATGTTAGAAAAAGGCGCTTGTTGATAATTATTATCAATTAACTGCTTGACAAAGTTAGCTAATGCTAATATACTATCAATGAAAGAGATTGATAGCGATTCTCAAAATCAATACATAGAATACACAGAAAGAGGGGTATGATATGGCGTTAGCGATGGTACAGATTGGTGAGACAAGAACAATCACAGAACTTCATGTAAAAGATGATATGAAGAGACACCTGCAGGACCTGGGATTTACAAAAGGTGAATCTGTTCAGGTAGTTGGTGAAAATCCCAGTGGTTTGATTTTGATTATTAAGGGTGCACGCATTGCGTTAAATCGAGGTCTGGCCAACAAGATTTCTGTGGCATAATTTTGAGAGGATTGAGAAACCGAGGAGGAGAATAGCAATGACATTAAAAGATTTGAAGCCAGGTCAGCAAGGGACTGTTGTGTCCATCGGCGAAAAGGGACCTGCCAGAAGAAGAATCATGGATATGGGGGTGACGCCCGGAGCAGTGGTAAAAGTGATTAAAGTAGCACCTCTGGGCGATCCGATTGAAGTGAATATTCGCGGATATGAACTGAGTTTGCGAAAAGCAGAGGCACAGCAAATCCAGGTGAAATAGTAGAAATACGAGTTCAGCTGGATTTTTTTAACAAAATTAGTTAGCTGGCACTAACTTGAGGAGGAGAACAAAATGGCATATACAATTGCGCTGGCGGGTAATCCCAACTGCGGAAAAACGACACTATTCAATGATCTGACAGGATCAAAACAACATGTAGGTAACTGGCCAGGAGTGACGGTAGATAAGAAAGAAGGCACTTACAAGAAAAATAAGGAAATTAAGATGATGGACTTACCAGGTACTTATTCTCTATCCCCTTATTCTGCTGAAGAAATCATCGCCAGAGATTACATCGTAAAGGACAGACCCGATGCGGTAATTAACATTGTGGACGGTACTACGATTGAGAGAAACCTGTATCTGACCCTTCAGATTTTAGAGACTGGAATTCCCATGGTTGTGGCTATGAATATGATGGATGAGGTTGCTGCCAGAGGAGATGTGATTCATTGTGAAAAATTATCTCAGATTTTAGGCGTACCAGTCATTCCCATCACTGCCAGAGTAGGTAAAGGAACCAAAGAACTGATGGATGCAGCCATTCAAGTGGCTAAGGATCATCAAAAGCCTAAGAAAGCGAATATTTTTGATAAAAATGTGGACTCTGTAATCGCTCAGATCGAAGATAAACTGACAGACAAAAGCCCGGAGGAACGTCACTGGAGAGCAATCAAGCTGCTGGAGGGAGATGAAGTTGAGACGAAGACTTTAAATTCTTCCATCGCACCGGCTGTGGCAGAGATTGTGAAAGGGGCTGAAGCATCCATGGATGGTGACCCGGAAGCAAAGATTGCGGATCTACGCTATCAATACATAGGAAAGCTTGTAAAAGAGACTGTTCGCAAATCAAAGACCGGTCATGTGGAGACAAAATCCGACAAATTGGATAAAATTTTTACAAACCGTATCCTTGCCCTTCCAATCTTTGCAGTGATTATGTATATTTTGTTTGCAGCGACCTTTAGTGAGAATTTCCTGTTCCTTGGAATCAACAGTCCAGGAGTTTGGCTTGCTGGTATTGTGGAAACTGTGTGGGGCATTGTCCAGGAAGCAGTCGTTGGCGGTGTAGAAGGCATCGGTGCATCTGTATGGGCAGTAGATCTGGTAAATAGCTGTATGGACGGTGTAGGAGCAGTATTAGGATTCCTGCCTTTGGTATTGGTATTATTCCTGCTGTTATCCTTCCTGGAGGACAGTGGATACATGGCACGTGTTGCCTTCGTAATGGATAGAATTTTCCGTCACTTTGGACTTTCCGGACGTTCATTCATCCCTATGCTGATGGGATTTGGATGCTCTGTGCCTGCACTTATGGCATCTCGTACATTGGAAAACGACAAGGACAGAAAAATCACAATGATGATTACACCATTTATGTCCTGTGGCGCCAAGTTACCGATTTATCTGATGTTTGCGGCTACTTTGTTTGTAGATTCCAACCAGACAATGGTTACCTTTGGGATCTATATGTTAGGTGTGGTTGTGGCTATCATCAGTGCTTTGATTTTAGGTAAGATTATGAAAGGAGACGATATCTCCAACTTCATCATGGAGCTGCCTCAGTACCGTATTCCTACTCTAAAGAGCGTATTGATTCACGCATGGGAGAAGGTAAAAGGCTTCGCTATTAAAGCAGGAACTGTCATCTTTGCTTCTACTATTTTAATCTGGTTCCTGTCCAGCTTTAACTTCAGCGGTATGTGCGATATGGAAGACAGTTTCCTGGCAGCTATCGGAAATGCAATCAAATTCATTTTCATCCCCTTGGGCTTTGCAGATTGGAGAGCAAGTGTGGGTGTAGTTACCGGATGGATTGCAAAGGAGAACATCGTAGCTACCTTTGGGCAGCTGTTCGGCGGCGTTAGTGACGAGGTTGTGGAGGCAGTCAGTGCAGGTGAGCAGGCACTTCCAGCCATTACAGAAGTATTTACAAAAGCGTCTGCGTGGTCTTATATGGCATTTAACCTGTTGTGCATGCCTTGCTTCGCAGCAGTAGGCGCCATCAAGAGAGAGATGGGTTCCTGGAAATGGACATTGAGAGCAGTAGGCTTTCAGATGTTAACTGCCTATATTGTATCCTTTGTTTTATACTGGGTTCTGCATCTGTGCGGATTCTAAAATAAATGAATACAGGAAGAAATAATTACTTTATTTTTATACTTGATTTACCATGAGTCATCCCGTGCAAGCACGTTCTCCCTCATGACTGCTGTTCGGGACTTTCAGAGTAAAATAAAAAAGGAGGACATTCAATTGGACAGAGAAGCAATTTTACAACAGTTGAGAAATCAGGGATATCGAATTACCAATCAGAGAAAGCTGATCATTGATACCATGCTGGAGAATGAATGCTCTTGCTGTAAGGAGCTTTATTATCAGGCGCATAAAAAGGATCCGTCCATTGGAATTGCCACTGTCTATCGGATGATCAAAACTTTAGAGGAACTTGGAATTATTGACCGGAAAATTGTGTGTCGAATGCCCTACGAAGACACAAAAGCAGTCTGCTGATGATTAATGGGCTAATAGTCAGGAAAGGATGATTCGATGGGAGATTTAATTGTAATTCTGGTAGTGACACTTTGTCTGATCGGTATTCTGTATTATCATATCAGTAAGAAGAAAAAGGGTGAGACAGGATGCGGCTGTGGATGCAGTGGATGCAGCAGCAGTGCTCAGTGCAAAGGACATCAAAAGAAATATTAGGCTGAAGACAGCCTGTGTATGGAAAAAAGACTGTTTCGGGAAGGATACCCGGAGCAGTCTTCTTTCATGTCCTGATAATTGCCATTCCCGGATAAACGTGTTATACTAGCCACAGAACTACGGTGTGTCAGGTGGTCAGTACACTGTGGCACATCAGCATAAGGATGGTGATATCAATGAAGAAATATGATTATCTGATTGTGGGGGCAGGATTGTTTGGTGCAGTGTTTGCACACGAGGCGAAAATGCAGGGAAAGACATGTTTGGTGATTGATAAGAGAAACCATATTGGTGGAAACGTCTATACAAAAGAAGTGGAAGGAATTCAGGTACATTGTTATGGCGCGCATATCTTCCATACGTCCAATGAGCGTATCTGGAATTATGTAAATCAGTTTGTGGAATTCAACCATTTTGTGAATTCTCCCATAGCCATTTACAAAGATGAGCTGTATAATCTGCCTTTTAATATGAATACATTCCATCAGTTGTGGGGAGTGAAAACACCGGCAGAGGCCAAGGCAAAGATTCAGCAGCAGATTTCCCAGATGCATATTGTAAATCCCAGGACCCTGGAAGAGCAGGCACTGGCGCTGGTGGGACAGGATGTGTATGAAAAGCTGATTGAAGGCTATACAAGAAAGCAGTGGGGACGTCCCTGCAGTGAGCTGCCTTCTTTCATAATCAAAAGGCTGCCACTTCGATATACCTATGACAACAATTATTTCAAAGATCCCCATCAGGGAATTCCAAAGAAGGGTTATACTCATTTGGTTAAGAAGCTTTTAGAAGGTGTGCAGGTGATTCTGGGGACGGATTTCTTCGACAACAAAGAAGAACTGGTTGCCCAGGCAGAGAAAGTAGTTTATACTGGAATGATTGATGAATATTTTGACTATTGTTATGGTCCTTTGGAGTACCGTTCCCTCAGATTTGAGACGGAAGTTATGGATATGGAAAATTATCAAGGCAATGCAGTGGTCAATTACACCGATTATGAGGTGCCTTATACAAGAATTATAGAGCATAAGCATTTTAACTTTGGAACCCAGCAAAAAACAGTGATTACAAGAGAGTATTCCCAGAAATGGGATCAGGGAAAAGAGCCGTATTATCCGGTAAATGATGCGAAAAATACAGAGCTGTTTAATCAGTATAAGAAGCTTGCCTTAAATGAACCGAAAGTTTTGTTTGGCGGACGTCTTGGCATGTACCGCTATATGGATATGGACAAGGTGATTGAGGCTGCCCTTGATATGGCAGAGTGTGAGCTTTCCTATGAAGGTACTAAAAAAGAAGAATAAAAGGAGAGTCAGATGGCAGAAGAGAAAAACCAGGTAACTCTGGAAGACTATTATCTGGAGATTAGTCCCAAAAAGAGAGGAAAAATTCTGGAGAGCCTGATGGAATTGGATGATGGTCGTGACAACCAGATTCGGAAAGAACTTTACAATCTGCGTTATTCGTCCCAAAATTTGCGCAGAGATGGAGAACTGGCAGACGGATACATTGCCCTTTGGATGAACATTAAGCTGACAGTGGATAACAGCACTGGATTTTTCGGCAACCGCGGCATGAAAAAAGAGCTGACAAAGACCCTGGCCAAGCTTGGAATCACCAAGTATATGCAGATGGGAAATCTGGAGAAAAAAATACTCTATGATGAATTTTATCATATGGCGGTTCTCTATATTCAGTCCAGCCTTACGGATAAGAATTATACGACAGCTTTTATGGGGATGATATCCATGAAAGATGATCAGATTCGCTCCAAGCTGGCAGGAGACGTTTACAAGGTGGCGTATCTGATGCCGAGGCGTGTAAGTATGGAAGAAGAGTTTTCCATATTTACAAAAGCAGCAACGGAAGCATTTTGTGATATTCTTCCTGATTACCGGGAACAATTAGAAGAGCTCATTAAAGAGCTTAAATAGTTTGCTGGTCACAGAGTGACAGTAACCTTAAACAGAAAAGGAGAAATTCAGTTACATGAATATAGCAAATATACCAGCTTATGAATTATTGAAAGAAGAAAATCTGGGGGATATCCATTCAAAAGGATATCTCCTTTGTCATAAAAAAAGCGGAGCGAGAGTGATGCTGATTGAAAATGATGACGAAAATAAAGTGTTTAACATTACATTCCGCACACCCCCTTGTGACAGTACCGGTGTGGCGCATATTCTGGAGCACAGCGTGCTGTGCGGCTCCAGGCATTTCCCTTTGAAGGATCCCTTTGTGGAGCTGGTAAAAGGCTCTTTGAATACGTTTTTAAATGCCATGACCTTTCCTGACAAAACCATGTATCCAGTTGCAAGCTGCAACGATCAGGATTTTCAGAATCTGATGCATGTCTATCTGGATGCGGTATTTTTCCCAAATATTTATGAGAGAGAAGAAATCTTTCGTCAGGAGGGCTGGAGTTATCAGCTGGAGGATGCCCAGGGTGAGCTGACCTACAACGGAGTGGTGTACAATGAGATGAAAGGCGTGTTCTCCTCTCCCGATGAATTGCTGGAGAGAGAAACCATGAATGTGTTGTTTCCTGACAGCCCTTATGGTGTGGAATCCGGCGGTGATCCAAGATGCATACCTGATCTGACTTATGAAAATTTCCTGGATTTCCACCGGAAATATTATCATCCATCCAACAGCTATATTTATCTCTATGGAAATATGGACATGGAGGAGAAGCTTGCGTTTATCGACCAGGAGTATCTCTCCGGCTTTGAGGCTCAGGAAATTCACTCGGAAATTACCATGCAGAAGCCTTTTGAACAGAGAAAACAGGTGGAGTTGTTTTATCCGGTACTGGAAAATGAAAGTCTGGAGGACAATACCTATCTGTCCTTTAATGCTGTGATCGGCAACAGTCTGGACACCAAGTTGAGCGTTGCATTCCAGGTATTGGACTATGCCCTTCTCAGTGCACCGGGAGCGCCGCTAAAGCAGGCGCTGTTAGATTCAGGTATTGGAAAGGATGTTTATGGCTCATATGACGACGGAATTTACCAGCCCAGCTTTAACCTTGTGGCCAAAAATGCCAATGGAAAAGATATGGAACGGTTTATTCAGGTGCTGAATGAGACGCTGGATGGTATTTTAAGAGAAGGAATCGATGCAAAGGCTCTGGAAGCTGGCATCAATTTTATGGAATTTCGGTTTAGGGAAGCGGATTATTCTTCCTACCCTAAGGGACTGATGTATGGAATGGATGTTTTTGGAAGCTGGCTTTACGATGAGAACCTGCCCTTTAATCAGCTACAGCTTTTGAAGGTGTTTGATCAGCTGAAAGAAGAGATTTCCACCGGATATTTTGAAAATCTGGTGAGGACTTATCTGGTGGAAAACACCCATGCGGCATATATCATATTAAGCCCCAGGAAGGGCCTGACTGCCGAGAGAGATCGCAAGATGGCCAAAAAGCTTAAGGATTATAAAGACAGCTTGTCATCAGAAGAAGTAGAAACTCTGGTGAAACGGACTAAGGCATTGAAGGAATACCAGGAGGCAGAGGACTCTCAGGATGCCATTAATTGCATTCCCATGTTGTCCAGACAGGATATTCGAAGGGAAGTTGGAAAATTATATAACATAGAAAAAAAGGTGGAGGATTCTCTGCTTTTATATCACGATGTGGAAACCAATGGTATCGCTTATCTGAATCTGTACTTTGACTTTCGTCATGTGACAGAAGAGATGCTTCCTTACGTTGGAATTCTAAAATCTGTACTTGGTTATGTAGATACGGAGCGTTATACCTATGGAGAATTGTTTAATGAGATTAATGCCAATACAGGCGGTATTCTCTGCGGCACAGAATTCTTTCAGAAGGTAAAGAAAAATGAGTATCTGGCCTTTTTCGGCATCCGTGCCAAGGCGTTGAATGGAAAGTTGGATTTTGTCTTTGATATGATCCATGAGATACTTCTCACTTCCAGATTAGATGATGACAAGCGGCTTTATGAGATTATTGCCCGTTTGAAGTCCCGTCTTCAGACTGGTCTTCCCAGCTCCGGACATGCTTCCGCAGTGCAGCGTGCCATGTCTTACAGCTCTTCACTGGCATGGATGCAGGAGCTGACCAGTGGTATTGCCTTTTATCAGTTTTTGGAGAAGCTGGAGGCTGATTTTGACAATCGCAAGGAAGAGTTAAAGGAAAATCTGAAGAAATTGATGGACTCTATTTTCTTTAGCCAGAATTTGATGATCAGTTTTACTGGTGATGAAGAGACTTGTCGGGCAGTGGAAAGACAGGTTTCCGGATTAAAGAAGGAATTGCCCGAAGTAGAGAAAGTACATGCAGCAGATTTGGCAAAGCGCTGTCCGGGAAGCAATGAAGGCTTTATGACGGCAGGTCAGGTTCAGTATGTGGCTCAAGTGGGCAATTTCTCCGATCAGGGGATGAAGTATACGGGAGCGCTGCAGATTTTGAAGTTGATTTTAAGCTACGATTATCTGTGGATGAACATTCGCGTTAAGGGCGGCGCCTATGGATGTATGAGTGGATTTAAGAGAAATGGTGAAAGCTATTTTGTCTCCTACCGGGACCCTAACCTGAAAAATACATTGGATGTTTACAAAGGTATTCCGGAATATCTTCGCAATTTCGAGGCAGATGAGCGGGAGATGACAAAATATATCATCGGAACAGTCAGCAGTCTGGATGTACCAAAGACTCCCAAAATGAAGGGGCAGGCATCCACGATAGCGTACCTGATGGGAATTACCATAGATGAACTGCAAAAGGAGAGGGATCAGATTCTGGATGCTCAGGAAGAAGATATCCGCAGCCTGGCCGCTGTAGTGGAAGCCGTGCTGGAGAAGGGTGACATCTGTGTCATTGGCGGAGAAGAAAGTATTCAGAAAGAAAAAGAGCTGTTTAGGGAGACAAAACATTTGATTTCCTGATTTACAGAAAAACACAAAAATACAATTGGTTGGCAAAATCGGAAAAGGATACGAAAATTATGAAAGAAAATTATAAATCAGGGTTTGTGGCTTTGATCGGACGGCCAAATGTGGGAAAGTCCACGTTGATGAACCGTCTGATCGGACAGAAAATTGCCATTACCTCCAAGCGTCCCCAGACCACCAGAAACAGAATTCAGACAGTCTATACCTGTGATGACGGACAGATTGTATTTCTGGACACACCTGGAATCCACAAAGCTAAAAACAAGCTGGGTGAGTATATGATGACGGTTGCCCAGCGCACGTTAAAAGAGGTAGATGTGATACTCTGGCTGGTAGAGCCGGATACAGTCATTGGAGGGGGTGACAAGAGAATTGCAGAGCAGCTTTCCACGGTGAAGGTACCTGTGATTCTGGTAATCAACAAGGTGGATACCATCAAGAAGGAAACTGTGACCAAATCCATAGAGGCTTACCGAAAGATTGGAGATTTTGAGGAAATCATTGCCACTTCAGCACTTCGGGGTAACAACACCCACGATGTGATCGATGCTGTTTTTAAATATCTGCCCTACGGGCCTCAGTATTACGACGAGGATACCATCACCGACCAGCCTCAGCGTCAGATTGTGGCGGAAATTATTCGGGAGAAGGCACTTCATGTACTGGATGAGGAGGTACCCCATGGAATTGCCGTTGCCATTGACCAGATGAAGGAGCGTCCAAACGGAAGGCTTGTGGATATTGATGCCACCATCATCTGTGAGCGGGATTCCCATAAGGGAATCATCATCGGCAAACAGGGCAGCATGTTAAAGAGAATCGGTACCAATGCCCGCTATGAGATTGAGCAGATGCTGGAGCAGAAAGTAAATCTGAAGCTTTGGGTGAAAGTGAAGAGAGACTGGAGAGACAGTGATTTTCTGGTGAAAAACTTCGGCTATGACAAGAAAGAAATTTAGAAAGAATTGTAATCAAAATGTCTGATCTGATAACAGTAACGGGTGTGGTGCTGTCCACCATGCCCATAGGAGATTACGATAAGCGTGTAGTTTTGCTGACCAAGGAGCGGGGAAAGATTACTGCCTTTGCGAAAGGGGCCAGGAGAACCACCAGCGCTTTGCTGGCAGCCACCAATCCCTTTGTGTTTGGAACCTTTGATCTGTATGAAGGGCGCAGCAGCTATAATTTGCGGCAGGCATCGGTGAAGCACCATTTTACAGAGCTTGCCATGGAGCAGCCGGGAGTCTACTATGGATTTTATTTTCTGGAGCTGGCAGACTATTACGGGAAGGAATATACCGATGAGATTGCCATGATCAATTTGCTCTATGTGACGGTAAAAGCGCTGCTCAATCCCAGAATCGATAACAAACTCATACGCCGGATTTTTGAACTGAAAACTCTGGTGATTCAAGGAGAGTATCCCCAGATGTTTGCCTGCAATCAGTGTGGAATTACGGAAAATCTGACACAGTATTTCGAAGAAGCCAACGGAATCCTGTGCGGGGAATGTGCCGGGAATTCTGTCCATGCCAGAGCAATTGATGGGTCTACCCTTTATACCATGCAGTATATCATCAGTGCTCCCGTAGAAAAGCTTTATACCTTTGCCGTGTCACTGAAGGTGCAGAATTGTCTCGATGTTATTGTGGGTCAGTGGCTTGCCCACCATATGGACAGGCAGTTAAAAAGTCAGACCATCCTTGAGATGATGCTCTGATAAAATTTGGAGATTATGAACCGAAAACAGGAGCTGTAGACCAATGAATAAAAAAGAAATATCAGAAATTAAGAAGCAGTTTACTCCGGAAAAGACCAGTATCGACCGCATTTGCGGGTGCTATGTGGATGCGGAGAAAAATAAGAAGATGGAGCTGTCAGAGTTGTTTTTGACGCTTCCAGAAGAAGAAGTATTTAAATATTGTGAGATTTTTAAGAAAACCCTATCCGGAACTTTAGGGAAAAATCTTTTGAATATGGAATTCCCCCTGGAACAGGAAATGCCGGATGGAACCCAGCATTTTCTCATGATGCTTCGGGAGACAAAATTAAAAGATGATGGCATATTGGAGGATTTCTACGATAAAGTGATTGAAAATTACATATACGGAGAAAATTATTTGATCCTTATGATTCATGCAGCCTATGATATTCCGGGAAAGAGTACTGCCAACGATGAGATGTTTGATGCCTCCGATGAAGTGTATGATTTTATTTTGTGCAGCATCTGTCCTGTGAATCTGTCAAAGGCGGGGCTTTGCTATAATCCGCTGAAAAACCATATTGAAGACCGTGTCCGCGACTGGCTGATTGAGCCTCCTGCCAAGGGATTTTTGTTTCCTGCTTACAATGACAGAAGCACCGATATTCACGGCCTTTTATATTATTCCAAACAGCCGGAGGTTCTTCAGGAGGACTTTATCGACAACGTACTGGGCTGCAGGATGCCTCTGACAGCAGGTGGGCAGCTGGAGACCTTTCATTCTATTTTGACAGAGACCTTAGGGGAGGACTGTGATTATGAGACAGTGAAAAATATTCACGAGAATCTCAACGGACTTCTGGAAGAAGCCAAGGAGTCTCCCGATCCTGTGGAATTGACAGGAAGAGATGTGAAGGTCCTTCTGGAACAAAGCGGTGCCTCAAACGAGAAAATTGAGACCTTTGATGAGGGATTTAAGGAGATTGCAGGGGAGAATCAGACCTTTCTTGCCAGTAATCTTGCCAATACCAGAAAGTTTAACATTCAGACGCCAGATGTGGTCATCAATGTGAATCCCGATCGGATGGATTTGATTGAGACAAGAGTCATCGACGGAAGAAAATGTCTGGTGATTCCCGTGGATGACTACATCGAAGTAAATGGAATCAACGTTAGAACCATGAAATCAAACAACAGTCAGGACAGTGAAGAATAGAGGAGGTAGCCGTCTATGAGAAAGGTAGGTATTACAATACTTTTGGCACTGTCGGTACTGGCGATGTCAGGCTGCGGTGCAAAGGCTGACGATGTGGTGGCAAAGGAATCGCCCCTTGTGGAAATCGATAATGATTATACTGAGATGGCAGAAATATATTCTGGCGATTTTCAGAATAAAATCCGCAATCAGGTAGAAGAACTGAAAAAAGAGGACTATACTCTACAAGCGCCCCTTGTGCTAGCAAACCCATACAGGACCAATACTACAGGGCTTTATGTGTACTTTCAGACGGAGGAGCCGGCTCAGATTAATTATACGGTTACCGCAGATGGATATCCGGATTTTGCAAGGATCCTTTATAACGAAGGGGAGGATAACCTGTCTGACACTCATGAGTATATGCTGATTGGCTGTGTGCCTCAGATAGAAAATACCGTTTGTCTGACAGCTGTTAATGCAAAAGGAGAATCTCTTGGCTCTTATACCTTTACTTATACACCGCCGGCTCTTCTTAACGATGTAACAGCACCTGTGGCTGAGGTTACAAAAGGAGAGAGCAGTCAGCCTTTGGCAGACGGATTGTATAATGTGCTGGGAAATGACTCCACAGAGGATGAGATGGATGAAGACTGTATTGCCATGTATGACAATGACGGCATTCTCCGATGCGAGATTCCCATTGTCAGTTTCCGTGCCCATGACCTGATTTTTGATGACAATGGCATGTATTACAGTATTTACGCAGCTCAGATGGCATGTCTGGACCGTACTGGGGCTGTGAATCGTGTTTATCATTTGGGGGACTATCGTCTCCACCACGACTATGTGTTTGGTACCAGGGGTGATATGCTGATTCTGGCATCCAGGGCCAACGGGGAGACGAAGGACGACATTATTGTATCTCTGGATCTTGATTCGGGCCAGGTTCGGGAGATCATTGACCTTGGCAAGCTGTTTCCTGATTATCTGGCTGCTTCCACAAAGCCGGAAGGTGCTGAAGTTCTGGACTGGATGCATGTCAATTCCATAGTTTTGGTGGGTGAGGACAGCATTATCATCAGTGCCCGGGAAACCTCATCTATTATTCGTATTGACCACATTTATGGAGAGCCAGAAGTCAATTATATGATTGGTTCTGACCAGTTCTGGGCAGGAAGCGGTTATGAGAAGCTTCTTTTGACCAGAGTAGGAGAATTCAGTCTCCAGGGTGGTCAGCATTCTGTGGTTTACGTATCCGATGATTCCTTGGAGGAAAATCAGTATTATCTGGTTTTGTATAACAACAATAATACTTACTCCCTTGCCAGAAAAGAATACGACTGGTCTGTCGATGACAATTATTATGATACAGGTGTGGCAGTGGAGTCCAATGGATTTCCTTCGTATTATTACAAGTATCTGGTGGATGAAGATGCAAGAACCTTCCAGCTGGTGGATTCCATTCCAGTGGGATATTCAGGCTTTGTCAGTTGCGTGCAGTTGGCTGGAGAAAATATTGTGATCGACAGCGGCGGCTGCCTTACTACCTACGAGTTTGACAAGGATGGAACGTTGATCCAGCAGCTTGTCTTCCAGGGGAAAAAATGGATTTATCGGACGAAAAAATATGAATTTTTGGACTATTGGTTTGTGAAGTAGCTGGTTTCTAAGTGTTTGGTACATTCGTGTACTGACCAGTTGTAATAGTTTGTCAAGGACTATTATTTTTTATATTTTTTGGGGAGTCGAATAAACAGGTGCCATTTTGAGAAAAATCCTAATAGCTAGAAATAGTTATTAGGAGGATTCTTAAAATGGCACTTAATAAAGTAGAAATATGCGGCGTAAATACATCGAAATTACCAGTGTTGTCCAATGAGGAGAAGGAGGAGCTGTTTAAGCGGATCAAGCAGGGAGATCAGGAAGCAAGAGAACGCTACATTAAAGGAAACCTACGTCTTGTTCTCAGCGTGATTAAACGTTTTTCCAGCAGCAATGAAAATGCCGATGATTTGTTTCAGATCGGATGTATAGGGCTGATCAAGGCCATTGACAATTTTAATACAGAGCTGGATGTGAAATTCAGCACCTATGCGGTCCCTATGATTATTGGTGAAATCCGCCGTTATCTTAGGGACTACAACAGTATTCGGGTCAGCAGATCTTTGCGTGATATCGCTTATAAAGCCATTTATGCCAAGGAAAATTATCTGAAGGAGCATCTGAAGGAGCCAACCATCGATGAGATTTCCAAAATCATCGACATTGAGAAGGAGATGATCGTCTATGCTCTGGATGCCATTCAGAATCCAGTCAGCCTTTATGAGCCGGTTTACACGGAGGGTGGAGATACGCTGTATGTGATGGATCAGATCAGCGATAAGAAGAATAAAGAAGAAAACTGGGTGGAAAATCTTTCTTTGCAGGATGCAATGGACAGGCTGGGAAACAGAGAGAAAAATATCATTGAACTTCGATATTTTCAGGGAAAGACACAGATGGAAGTATCAGAAGAGATTGGTATTTCCCAGGCGCAGGTCAGCAGATTGGAAAAGAATGCCCTGCGCACCATGAAGAACTACCTGCGGGCGTAACGATTAGATGGGAGATGTCCTCTGATCTTCTCCTACGCCGAATTCTGTATTGGTCATTAGAATGTCTACCCGAGGATTGTCAATATAATCAGGATAAAGCATCCGGGAGAACAATTCAATGACCTGCCCGTCGGGCAAAACTCTGGTGGTATTTTTCACCATAATGTTAATGCAGACACGTTCAAAAAGCTTCAGCCCTGTCTCAACGTCTCTTCTCATGGACTCTTCTGTCTGTCCGGTGAGACCAAACAGCAGACATATTTCGTCTGCGTAAAGGGCAATCTTTTCCGGTGAGACATGTTCCATTCCTTTTTTCAGCACATCGTCACGAAAATGAGTGTCGAAGGTTTCTACTCCCATTTTTACATGCACCTGGATGTTTTGTTCCTGGAAATACTGACGAAGCATGGTGATTGCTTTACGGTGCATCCAGTGCATTTCAAAATGGAGGTGATGGATGTCCTTTTTTATACACGCTTCCCGGATTTCACGGATGGTATCTTCATCCAATTCATTGAAACTGCCGGAGTTAATCACCTCCAGTCGGTGAAAGAGTCCCGTCACCTTTTCAAGCTCTTTGTGATTGAGAGTATAGTTGGCATGGGTGTCTCTGGAAGAATCCAGATGATAGTCGCAGAAGGTACAGCGACGCCATTTGCAGCCGCTGCCCCTCAGCATAAGAATTTCTCTGGGATTTTTTTTCCGGATGATATCATATCGTATAGGGTTAAATTCGGTATTCATAAACGCTCCTAGTGTACGGACCATCTGGTAATTATGGTAAACAGTGCTGGATGCCATAATCATCAAGTAGTCAGTGTATTAGCTGTCAAGCATGCAGCAGGTATTCTTTTGCTGTCTGGTCAAGTATATCAGAGGATTGTGGGAATGGCAAGAAGGGAGTGCTATGTGAAGAAAGTTTAATTTTTGTGAAGGCATTTTTCTTCAGTAATTTCCACTAAAATAATATCGTCTCCAATCTGGCAGATACATTCCCAGGGAATGACAAATTCACTGTCTCTGCCGAGAAAGCCGCATAATCTTCCGGGACCGGGAATGACAAGAGCGAGAATCTGCCCGCATTTGGGATCAAATTCTATATCCACAGGACAGCCAAGACTTTTACAAGTACAGGCATTGATGACTTCTTTTTGCTTTAAATCGCAGACACGCATAGACGACCACGCTTTTTTATAAGAATATGTGTAAAATTACCAGTTTATGACAATCATTTCATTGACGGAGAGTTTAGATTATATTATGATTAAAACAGGGCCAAAAGAATTGCGGTTCTTGAAAGTGGATCAAAATCAGGAGGATAATACCATGAGATGTCCGTTTTGTAATCAGGATAATACCCGCGTGGTGGATTCCAGACCGGTGGAAGAGACCAACTCCATCCGTCGCCGCCGTCTGTGTGATGTATGCGGTAAGCGTTTTACTACTTATGAGAAAGTGGAGACTATACCATTGATTGTAATTAAAAAGGACCAGACCAGAGAGCAGTATAACAGGGAGAAGATTGAAGCAGGGGTATTAAGGGCATGTTATAAGCGCCCCATCTCAGTGGAGAAAATTGCTGAGCTGGTAGATTCCATCGAGACAGAAGTGTTCAATCTGGAAGAACGGGAAATTCCCAGTGCCAAGATTGGAGAGATTGTTATGGAGAAGCTGAGAAAGACAGATGCTGTGGCTTATGTACGGTTTGCTTCGGTTTATCGGGAATTCAAGGATGTGAGCACTTTTATGGAAGAATTGAAGAAGTTTCTGGAGTGAGAGCCAATGCTCGGATAAGTATATAGGATTGCAAAGTGAATAAGAAATGAAAAATCGAGGCTGATTGAAGAAAAACTACGCAATCAGTCTCGATTTTTATAGTTGCCAAGTATGGGAGAAAAGATTCGGTAGACCTTTTCTAAGCTCAGTGTCTATTGCCCTATGGCATACTTTGTGTTCAGAAGTATTCTGCCTACCAGGGTGATAATGATACCTGCTATGATGGCTTCTGGAATTCCATTGATTCCGATGATGGTTAAGATAAATCCATAGACTGCTTCCGTTGCTACGCTATTGGCGGCTGCATAGGAGTCTTTAAAAAACAGAAAGATCAGATTCATAACCAGAAGAGTGTTGGTCAGTGCTCCGGATACTCCGGCTGTGGCAAGAGCAGCAGTCTGTCCCCATCTGCGCATTGGTCGGTAGACGTAGTAGGGTACCACCCCGATGAGAATTCGGGGAATAAAGCAGATGATCAGGCTTCCGATTCCGCCGTGCATTTCTCCCAACTGAATAAATGGTGAGAATACAAAGGATGTGGCGGTGGGATTGAAGGTATTATTGATGAGACTGGTGAGTCCAAAGACAAAACCTACGGCGGCGCCCTTTTTGGGTCCCAGCATCAAAGATGCGATGATGACAGGGATATGTATAATGGTGGCTCTTGTGAATCCCAGAGGGATGTATCCAATCATAGGTGTGAAGGCCAGGATGACCACCAGTGCAGTGAACACAGCAACCTGAACCATGCCAAGAGTTTTGTCAGACGCCGGGGATGAGTTTTTTCGTTTTTCGTTTTTCATAGTTTCCTCCATTTTGGTGCCGGTTTGACAGCACATTTGTTATCATTCTCCAACGAGATACAATACAATCCCGGAAAGTATATCATGAAAAAGTATAACATGCAATGAAAATGTGGTATAATGGTGGCATCTATTTTTATTGTTGCAGGGAAATTTCGTTTGCCTGCAAAGAGGAGGTTATTGTGTTAAAAGATAAGACAATCCTGTTGGCAGTGACAGGAAGCATCGCAGCATATAAAATTGCATATCTGGCAAGTGCCCTTGTAAAACAGAGAGCAAGTGTCCATGTTTTGATGACCCAAAACGCCACTAATTTTATCAATCCCATCACCTTTGAGACTCTGACCAGCCACAAATGTCTGGTGGATACGTTTGATCGGAATTTCCAGTATCATGTGGAACATGTGGCTCTGGCAAAGCAGGCAGATCTTTTGATGGTGGCTCCTGCCAGTGCCAATGTAATTGGAAAGATGGCTCACGGTCTGGCAGATGACATGCTTACCACAACAGCATTGGCATGTAAATGTCCCGTCATTGTGGCTCCTGCCATGAATACAAGAATGTATACAAATCCTATTGTACAGGATAATATTCAGACCTTAAAGCGTTATGGAATGCAGGTCATTGAGCCTGCTGTGGGATATCTGGCCTGCAAGGATATTGGAGCCGGAAAAATGCCCGAACCAGAAGTGCTTTTGGAATATATTCAGCTTGCTGTTTCCAGAGAAAAGGATATGACAGGCAAGAAGGTGCTGATTACTGCAGGACCTACGATGGAAGCCATTGATCCGGTGCGCTACATCACAAATCACTCTACTGGTAAGATGGGATATGCCCTGGCAACCGCCTGTGCCAGAAGAGGTGCGAAGGTGACCTTAGTAAGCGGTCCCGTTGCCTTAAAAGCTCCGTTGGGAGTTGCAGTGATCCCAATTACCAGTGCACAGGACATGTTTGAAGTAGTGACAGAAAACAGTAAGGCACAGGATATCATCATCAAAGCAGCGGCAGTGGCCGATTATCGCCCCACTCATGTCAGTGAAGAGAAAGTGAAGAAATCTCAGGGAGAAATGACCATAGAGTTGGAGAAAACAAACGATATCTTAAAATATCTGGGAGAGCACAAAAGAAAGGGTCAATTCCTCTGTGGGTTCTCTATGGAAACACAAAATATGCTGGAAAATTCCAGAACAAAGCTTATGAAGAAAAATCTGGATATGATTGTGGCAAATAATTTAAAGACAGCTGGGGCAGGTTTTGGCACCGATACCAATGTGATCACTATGATCACCCAGAATGAGGAGATTGAACTGGAGCTGATGAGTAAGGAGGAGGTATCCCATAAAATTTTGGATCAGATTCTGAAGCTTCAGCATTTGTCAGAGTAATATTTGTTATTTTATGAGTATTGAAACGATTAGGAGGGGAAAAGATGGCAGCGTTTGAACGAATAAAATCAGGCTTACCAGGTGTGGATCGCATGTTGGACAATATTCGTCTGGGTGACAATGTGGTCTGGCAAGTATCTGTTTTCGACGAATATAAATTTGTGGTGGATCCGTTTGTACGTCAATCCATTGCAGACGGGAGAAATCTCATCTATATGAGATTTGCAAACCATGCTCCGTTGGTGGAGCCTCAGGAAGGATTAAAGATTTATGAATTTCATCCGGAAGATGGATTTGAAACCTTTACTACGGCAGTTCGCCGGGTTATCACTCAGGAGGGAAGAGACGCATTTTATATATTTGACAGTCTTTCCAATCTTCAGGTACAGTGGTCTACAGACCTTATGATGGGCAATTTCTTCCAGGTAACTTGTCCATATCTGTTTGAACTGGATACCGTTGCCTATTTCCCTATCACGAGAGGAGAGCATTCCCATGAGGCGGTGGCTCAGGTTCACGAAACCACTCAGCTTCATATTGATGTGTACTCTGGTTTTGGCGAATATTATATGAATCCGCTAAAGGTCTGGAACAGAAAATCGGATACCATGTTCCTGCCCCATCATTTTAACAGGAAGACAAAAAATATGGATCCATTGACGGATGGAATCAGTGTCAGCCGTTACTACCAGCTGGTAGACCAGGAAACTAACCGGATGAAGAATCAGGATCTGGACAGTTGGGAACGATATGTGATGTGGACACAGTTGGAGTATTCCAATGGCCGTTTCAATTCCAAGATGAAAAAAGCGCTCTGCGAAAATATGATGAGCCGTGACCCTCAGGTGAAAAAGCTGCTCTTAAAACATTATACGGCAGAGGACTATTTCCTTTTGCATAACCGTATCATCGGAAGCGGCGGGATTGGAGGAAAGGCTTGTGGTATGCTTCTCGCCAGAAAGCTGGTGCAGACTTATCTGCCGGATCTCTATACGAAAATGGAGCCCCATGATTCTTATTATGTGGGATCTGATGTATTCTATACTTATATTGTTTATAATGGATACTGGAAGCAGAGAATTGCTCAGAGGACGAAAGAAGGCTATTTTGCCATGGCAGATGAGTTGAAGGAATGTTTTTGCAACGGCAAATTTCCACCGGCCATTCGTAAGCAGTTTACCAGAATGCTGGAGTATTTTGGACAGAGACCAATTATTGTCCGTTCCAGCAGTTTGCAGGAAGATGGATATGGCAATGCCTTTGCGGGAAAATATGAATCGGTCTTTTGTATCAACGTGGGAACCATTGAAGAGCGGCTGGAAGCTTTGGAAAATGCTGTCCGCACTGTATATGCCAGCACAGTGGACCGCTCTGCTTTGGAGTATAGACGCCGCAGAGGGTTGGAGGACAACGACGAGCAGATGGCAATTTTGATTCAGCGTGTGTCCGGCAGTATGTATGAACATTTCTTTATGCCAAATGCAGCAGGAGTGGGATATTCTTACAGTGCTTATCGTTGGAATAAGGAGATGGATCCGAATGCAGGAATGCTTCGGCTGGTGGTGGGACTGGGAACTCAGGCCGTGGATCGTACGGGGAGCTATGCGAGAATCGTCAGCCTGGACCAGCCAGACAAATCACCGCTTACCAATACAGCGGACCGTCATAAGTTTTCTCAGAGTAAGATCGATGTGCTGGATTACGGTACCAGAGATCTTCACAGCCGTAGAATCAATCTTCTTCAGAACGAGCTGCCCAAATGGTATAAGGATATGGTATTTGAGCATGACCTGGATGCAGAAAATATGTATCTTGATCGGGGAATCCGAAAGGAAATCCTGTTTGCAAGCTGCCATGGACTTGTGAATAATAAGGAATTTGTGGAAGATATGAAGGCGTTGCTTCATATGCTACAGGAACAGTACAAATATCCTGTGGATATAGAGTTTACCATCAACGTGACAGAAGATGGAGAATACGTCTTTAACCTGCTGCAATGCCGTCCACTGCAGATTGGTATGAATCAGGGAAAAGTAAAGATTCCCAATCTGAAGGAAGCGGATATTATGTTTGATGTTCAGGGTTCTTCCATGGGAGGTTCCAGAAAGCTTCATCTGGATAAAATTGTCTGCATCAACCCCATGGCATATTACCATTTCCCCTATGTGCGAAAGCATGAAATCGCTCAGGCAGTAGGAGAAATCAATGCTTACTTTAAGGAGCATGAGCCAGATGCCAAGATTATGTTTTTGGCACCCGGACGGATTGGTACTTCTTCACCGGATCTGGGTGTGCCGGTGACATTTGCAGATATTACTCAGTTCAACGCTATTTGTGAGGTTTCTGACAGCTCTACAGGTTATATGCCGGAATTATCCTATGGAAGTCATATGTTCCAGGATTTGATGGAAGCAGGCATTTTCTATACTGCATTGTTTGAGAATGAGAAGACCAGGATTTTTAACCGGAGCTTTTTGTATGAATATGAAAATCTTTTGCCCCAAATTCTTCCCAAGCTGGCGGAATATCAGGAGATTATCCGAGTGAGAGATGTCCGTGACTGGCATTTGATGCTGTATTCCGACAATTTGAATGAGAGAACGGTGTGCGGATATAATCGAAGAGCAAAAACAAAGAAAGAAAAGAAAAAGTCTTAAGCTCGCTACTTCTCCCTTATTTAAGCCAAACATATCACAAATTGTAGAATACATTTTGCGGAAAGTAATTTTCAAACATGCACTGGAAAAGCTCCACCAAATCTTTTCACGCATGCTTTTTAACAAAAAGAAGCTCCAGACGGAGCTTCTTTTGTTGGAAATATATGGAAGATATTTATACGATTCCCTGAGCTTTCATAGCAGCTACGACCTTCTCGAAGCCTGCAATGTTGGCGCCTGCAACATAATTGCCTTCCATGCCGTAACGTTTTGCTGCCTCAGCAGTTTTTGCAAAGATGTCTTTCATGATGCGCTGAAGTCTCTCGTCTACTTCTTCTCTTGACCAGCTCAAGCGCATGGAGTTCTGGCTCATCTCCAGAGCGGATGTTGCAACACCGCCGGCGTTAGATGCTTTACCAGGCATGAACAGCATACCATTCTGCTGAATGTACTCAGTTGCATCCAGAGTAGTAGGCATGTTGGCGCCTTCACATACACAGAAGCATCCGTTGGCTTTCAGTGCCTTTGCATCTTCCAGACCAAGTTCGTTTTGAGTTGCACATGGAAGAGCGATGTCACATGGGATTGTCCATACACCTTTGCCTTCTTTGAAGGTTGCAGTTGGAACTTCCTCTACATATTCTTTGATTCTTCCACGACGGATTTCTTTGATGTCTTTTACGATATCTAACTGAATTCCATCCGGATCATAGATATAGCCGTTGCTGTCGCTCATGCTGACAACTTTACCGCCAAGCTGGAATACCTTCTCAGCAGCGTAAATAGCAACGTTACCGGAACCGGAAACAAGTACAGTTTTGCCTTCCAGTGTATGGTTGTGATGTCTTAACATTTCATCCAGGATGTATACAAGACCATATCCAGTAGCCTCTGTACGAACCAGGGAACCGCCAAAAGTCAGCCCTTTACCTGTAAGCACGCCTTCATATAAGCCGCGGTTACGTTTGTATTGACCGAATAAGTAGCCGATCTCACGGGCACCTACACCGATATCACCAGCAGGAACATCCTGATCGGCACCGATATATTTGGACAGCTCAGTCATAAAACTCTGGCAGAAGCGCATTACTTCGTTGTCAGATTTGCCTTTTGGATCAAAATTGGAGCCACCTTTACCGCCTCCGATGGGAAGTCCGGTAAGAGAGTTTTTGAAAATCTGCTCAAATCCCAGGAATTTCAGGATTCCCTGATTTACCGATGGATGGAAACGAAGTCCGCCTTTGTATGGTCCGATGGCGCTGTTAAACTGTACACGGTATCCTTTGTTTACCTGAACCTGTCCGTTGTCATCAATCCACGGTACACGGAAAGAAATCACACGTTCTGGCTCAACCAGACGCTCCAACAAAGCCATTTTACGATATTCTTCTTCGTTGGCCTCGATTACTACCTCTAAAGACTCCAATACTTCTTTTACGGCCTGATGAAACTCATATTCACCTGGATTTTGCTCTACGACTCTTGCGTAGACCTCTTCTGTATAAGACATATTTTTTCCCCCTTGTCTTAAAATATTTTAGAACAGTAAATTTTTAACGTAACCATTATACACTAGTCATTGCCAAATGAAAAGATTTTTATGAAAAAAATGCTTGTCTATTGAGAACCAATATGAGATTATAGTTAGAAGAAATAATAAAAAGTATAATACGAAGGAGGATTTTTATGCGGGGAGAGCAGACAAAAGGGAGAGGAATTGCTTTGCTGCCGATTGTAGTATTTCTGGTGATTTTTCTGGGGTCCGGGTTTTTAACCGGCGATTTTTACAGTATGCCGGCCATTGTGGGATTTCTGATTGCGCTGATCGTGGCTTTTATCCAGAATCCATCATTAAAATTTAACGAAAAGATCAGTGTGATTACAAAAGGTGTGGGAGATGAAAATATCATCACCATGAGTTTGATTTTTTTGTCTGCAGGAGCGTTTTCCGGTGCAGTAACGGCAGCCGGAGGTGTGGAGAGTACCGTAAATCTGGGACTTTCCATTATGCCCACTAACGTGGCTGTTCTGGGGCTTTTTATCATTGGTTGTTTTATATCAATTTCTATGGGAACTTCCATGGGAACCATCGCAGCTCTTGCGCCAATTGCTGTGGGAATCAGTGAGAAGACAGACTTTGCCCTTCCTATTTGCATTGGAGCCGTGGTGTGCGGAGCCATGTTTGGAGACAACCTTTCCATGATTTCCGATACAACCATTGCGGCAGTAAAGACTCAGGGCTGTGAGATGCGGGATAAGTTCCGCGCCAATTTTTTGATTGTGCTTCCGGCGGCAATTATAACCATGGTTATTTTCCTGATCATTACCAGAAATGCAAATTATCTGGTATCATCCGGCGATTACAATCTGTTTAAGGTGCTTCCGTATATTGTGGTACTGGTAGGTGCACTTATCGGAATCAATGTATTTGTGGTATTAATCACAGGAACTGTGCTGTCAGTTGTGGTAGGTTTGCTTACCGGCTCCATTGCAATCAATGAGATATTTCTGGGAATGGGAGATGGCGTAACAGGTATGTATGATATCACCGTTATTTCCATTATTGTGGCATGCATAGTGGCTCTGGTAAAGGAGTACGGTGGAATTGATTTTATTCTGGATTTTATTCGCAAGAGAATCAAAAGCGCCAAGGGAGCAGAGTTTGGTATTGCAGGACTGGCTCTTCTGGTAGATGCCTGTACCGCTAATAATACGGTGGCTATTGTCATTGCAGGTCCCATTGCAAAGGAAATCAGCGATGAATTTGGAGTAGATGCCAAAAGATCAGCTTCTCTTTTGGATATTTTTGCATCTGTTGGACAGGGAATCATTCCTTACGGTGCACAGCTTCTCTCAGCAGCCAGCCTGACAGGACTGACACCCTTTGAGATTATTCCATATCTGTATTACCCTATTTTGATGGCTGTCAGTGCAATTTTATTTATCAGCTTTAGAAAACGATAAAGAATGATTTATCTTACAGGGCATACTTGAATATTTATAGAATTATTAGGTGATTGCGAAACGTCTTGAAAGTTGCCTGAAAATTAACTGT
>CAMQZX010000017.1 GCA_947039785.1 uncultured Lachnospiraceae bacterium
TTTTATGATTCTTTAAGTATATGGACATAATTTACTCACAATTATCCCGTATACTATAAGTCAGATAGATGAATAACCACTCTCTATCTCCCCCCTCAAAGAAAAGAAAATCCCGGCAGCGCCCGGGATTTTTCTATTGGGAAAATTGATAGAAAATGGCGATGACCATCGATGAATGGTTTTGTTGCTTTTTTCAAGCGTAACAACTATAATAGGAACTACACATAATATAAAGTGAGGATATGGATATGAGCGAGAAAACAGTAGTAGTAGCTCTGGGTCACAGAGCGTTGGGAACAACTCTTCCGGAACAGAAAATAGCTACAAAGGCAGCAGCAAAAGCCATTGCAGACCTGGTAGAGCAGGGTGCAAAGGTAGTGATTTCACATAGTAACGCGCCCCAGGTGGGAATGATTCATACAGCTATGAATGAATTTGGAAAGGCACATCCGGATTATACCTTCGCTCCTATGTCAGTATGTTCTGCCATGAGCCAGGGATATATCGGCTATGATTTACAAAATACCATTCGCGCAGAACTGCTCTCCAGAGGAATTTATAAGACAGTCAGCACTGTGTTGACACAGGTTGTCATTGATCCCTATGATGATGCTTTCGGTGAGCCGGAGAAGATTATCGGACGTATTCTGACAGAAGAAGAGGCAGAGGAAGAAGAGAAGAAGGGCAATTTCGTAACCAAATTGGCGGACGGAACTTATAAGAGAATCGTAGCTGCTCCAAAGCCTCAGTCCATCGTGGAGCTGGATGCCATCAAGGCACTTCTGGCAGCCGATCAGATTGTCATTGCAGGTGGCGGCGGCGGAATTCCCGTTATGGAGCAGGGCGTAGAATTAAAAGGCGCCAGCGCTGTAATTGAGAAGGACTTGCTCAGCGGAAAGCTGGCAGAGCTAATCAATGCAGATACGCTGCTGATCCTTACCAGTGTGGAGAAGGTAAGTTTGAACCACGAATCCAGCGATGAAGAATTTCTGGGTGAGATTACCGTGGAAGAAGCTAAGAAATATATGGAAGAGGGCCATTTTGCCCCGGGTTCCATGCTGCCCAAGTTTGAAGCAGGCGTTTCCTTTGTGGAAAACGGCCAGGGACGCAAGGCGGTAATTACTGATATTCCAAATGCGAAAAAGGGATATTTAGGAAAGACAGGAACAATTATTGCATAACATTTAAGTAAGGGTATTTACTGCGTTATGCGAATAGATAAATAAGAATAAAATTTGCACCCGGACGGTAAATCAGATTGGGATATGTTTGATTTACAATCCGGGTGTAAGTTTGCGATGCGCAATGGAAGGGAGTATAATTATTATGAATATTGTGGAATGGTTAAAAGTAGTTCTGCTTGGTATTGTGGAGGGTATTACCGAGTGGCTGCCCATCAGCAGCACTGGACATATGATTCTGGTGGATGAATTTGTTCATCTGAATGTAAGTGAAGAATTCATGAATATGTTTCTTGTGGTGATTCAGTTAGGTGCGATTTTGGCAGTGGTGGTATTATATTTTACCAAGCTGTGGCCTTTTCACTATAACCCAAAAAAATCCAGTATTCTGGAACGCTATGTGGACATGGAGAAAATGGTACTGTGGTTTAAGATTCTGGTGGCATGCGTTCCAGCTATTGTGGTAGGTCTGCCTCTGAATGATTTCTTTGAAGAGAAGTTTTACAATTATGTGGTGGTAGCTTTGATGTTGATTATTTATGGTGTGTTGTTTATCGTTATAGAAAATTATAATCGAAAAAGAACACCGGAGATCACCTGTCTGGAAGACATTACCTTTAGGACGGCCTTTGGAATCGGTCTGTTTCAGGTTTTATCCTTAATTCCGGGAACCTCCCGTTCCGGCTCTACTATCATCGGAGGAATCCTTCTTGGAACCTCCAGAACTATTGCTGCAGAGTTTACATTTTTCCTGGCAATTCCAGTGATGTTTGGCGCCAGCCTGCTGAAGCTGGTGAAATTCGGTTTCCATTTCACAGGAACAGAAGCGGCGATTCTTTTGGTGGGAATGACAGTAGCTTTTGCGGTATCCATCATTGCCATAAAATTTCTGATGGGCTATATTAAGAAGCATGATTTCAAAGCCTTCGGCTGGTATCGCATTGTTTTGGGAATCCTTGTTCTGGGGTATTTTTTCGGAAAAGGTATCTTATAATTTCTGAATAAAATCTAAGTAGATTTAGAGCAAAAAGAAAAACCTGGCACCTGGCCAGGCTTTCTTTTTGCTTTTGAGGGGGGAGATAGAGAGTGGTTATTCATCTATCCAAGACCTATTATATCTGCCAAATGTGTTCAAATTATGTCTGTCCCCTAAAACATTTCTTAAAAAACTAAAGGAATTCTAAAAAGTATCTGCAGATTCTCTTATATTAGGCATACAAAAGCTAACAATTGATCCATACACTGGCATAAGCAAAATTCGGAAAAAGAACTAAATTTTCTGAATGCTGCCAAAAGGATCCGGAAAAGTTGAAAAAGTTGAAATACCAGTATGAATGTGGTATGCTAAAACGGAGTATATATAGTAGCATACATAGCTATAAGTAAGCGCAAGGAGGCGTACTATGAAATTATCTGCTTTATTAGAGCGTATTGAATATGAGGTGTGCCAGGGCAGTGTGGACACAGATGTTACCGAGGTAGTCTTTGACTCCAGAAAAGCAGTCGAAGGCTCTCTTTTTATTTGTATCCGGGGCGCTGTAGTGGATGGACACACCTTTGTGAAAGATGTGGTGGCAAAAGGAGCCAAGACTCTTATCGTAGAGGAAGATGTAGAGGCAGGGGAAGATGTGACCGTAATCAAAGTGGCAGACAGCCGCTATGCCATGGCATGTATTTCTGCAGCCTGGTTCGGACATCCGGCAGAAAAACTGAAAACCATCGGAATCACCGGAACCAAAGGAAAGACCACAACTACCTATATGGTAAAATCCATTTTGGAAAATGCCGGCTACAAAGTGGGTCTGATCGGAACCATCGAAACTATCATTGGAGATAAGACCACCCCGGCAGCCAACACCACACCGGAATCTTACATCGTACAGAAATCTTTCCGGGAAATGGTGGATGCAGGCTGTGACTGTGTGGTGATGGAAGTATCTTCCCAGGGGCTGATGCTTCACAGAACAGCAGGCTTTGTCTTCGACTTTGGCATTTTCACCAACATCGAGCCGGATCATATCGGACCAAACGAGCATACCAGCTTTGAACATTATCTTTCCTGCAAGGCCATGCTGTTGAAGCAGTGTAAGGTTGGAATAGTCAACCGGGATGATTCTCACTTCGGGAAGATTATCGATGGTCATACCTGTACACTGGAAACCTATGGATTTTCCCCTGAGGCAGATCTTCGTGCCGAGAATTCCCATCTGGTATCCAAGCCTGGTTATCTGGGAATCTCCTACGATGTGGCAGGGCTGATGAACTTCCCTGTGGAAATTGATATTCCGGGAAAATTCAGCATCTACAATTCCCTGACTGCCATTGCCATCTGCCGTCATTTCAAAGTTCATCAGGAGGATATTGTAAAGGCGTTAAAGACTGCCAGGGTAAAAGGACGTATCGAGATGATCAAGGTTTCCGACCAGTTTACTTTGATGATTGACTATGCCCACAACGCTATGGCACTGGAGAGTCTTCTCACCACTTTACGCGAGTACAATCCCCACCGTCTGGTATGTCTGTTCGGCTGCGGCGGCAATCGTTCCAGAGACAGACGCTTTGAGATGGGGGAGGTATCCGGCAAGCTGGCAGATTTGACTATTATTACTTCAGATAATCCGAGAAATGAGGAGCCTCAGGCTATCATTGATGATATCAAGACGGGAATTGGCAAGACCGATGGAAACTATGTGGAGATCATTGACCGAAAGGAAGCCATTGCCTACGCCATTCACCACGGCGAGCCGGGAGATATTGTGATTCTGGCAGGCAAGGGCCACGAAGATTATCAGGAGATTAAGGGCAAGAAATACCCTATGGATGAGAGAGTCCTGATCGCAGAGATTTTAGAGGAAGATAAGCAGAGAACAGAGGGGTGATTATGTTTGCCGATGTCATTGTGGATATTTCCCATGAGAAGCTGGACCGGAGTTTTCAATACCGAATACCGGAGCATTTACAGCCGAAGCTTCAGGTGGGGATGACGGTTTGGATTCCCTTTGGAACGGCAAACCGCAAAATCACCGGATATGTGATTAACATCACCGACAAAGCAGCCTTTGATGAACAGAAAACCAAAGATATACTGGGTATTGAGACAGGAATCGAAACCATTGAAGCTCGCCTCATTGCCCTGGCATCCTGGATTCATCAGCAATATGGCTCCACCATGAACCAGGCGCTTAAGACAGTGCTTCCCGTAAAAGCCAAGGTGAAGGAAAAGCAGAAGAAGACCATAGGTCTGGCAGTATCTAAAAAGCAGGCAGAGGAGTATTTAAAAGAAGCCCAGAAGAAGCATCACAAGGGGAGAGAACGTTTGCTGACAGCCCTTCTGGAAGAAAAGGACGGGCGGCTGGACTACTCCAGGGCGGTAAAGGAGCTGCAGGTGACTCGGGCTATGCTAAGCCCTCTTGTAAAGGCAGGGATTCTTAGGGTGGATACGAATCGCATCTATCGGGGAGCTTTTGGGGAAATGACTCAGGATCTGATTCAATCATCTCCACAGAATCCACAGATTCCAAATGACCAGCAACGTCAGGTAATCGCGGGGATTAGGCAGGAGATGTCCGGCAAAGGCCGTCCCTGTCTGATCCGGGGCGTCACCGGAAGCGGAAAGACTCTGGTTTATATGGAGCTGATTCATAAGGTGTTGAATGACAATCGGCAAGTCATTATGCTGATTCCGGAAATTGCCCTGACTTATCAGACGGTGAGACGATTTTATGAATATTTTGGAGATAAAGTATCCATTCTTCACTCCCGTCTCTCTCAGGGAGAGCGATATGATCAGATGGAGCAGGCAAGACAAGGACGGGTGCAGGTGATGATTGGTCCCCGCTCAGCCTTATTTACGCCATTTCCCAATCTGGGTATGATCATTATCGATGAGGAGCATGAGAATTCCTACAAAAGCGAGACCATGCCCCGCTATCATGCCAGAGAAGTGGCCATTCAGAGAGCAAAAATGGAACATGCCCAGGTGGTGCTTGGTTCCGCCACGCCTTCTGTAGATTCTTTCTATAAGGCAAAGACAGGAGCGTATGCTCTGTTTCACCTTTCTCAGAGATTTGGTGACAGACCGCTGCCAAAGGTGGAAGTCATAGATTTACGTCAGGAATTACGGGATGGGAACAGGTCGATGATCAGCCGTAAGCTGGAGGAAGCTATTTATCAGCGTCTGGCTAGGAAAGAGCAGGTGATGCTGTTTCTAAACAGGAGAGGCTATGCAGGATTCGTATCCTGCCGTTCCTGCGGTTTTGTGGCAAAATGTCCCCACTGCGATGTGTCCATGTCTTTGCACAACCACAGCAGACTGGTCTGTCATTACTGTGGCTATGGGCAGCCTGCCTATGAAAAATGTCCGGCCTGCGGTTCTCCTTTTATCGGAGGCTTTAAAGCAGGTACCCAGCAGATTGAAAAAATGGTTCAGAAAATGTTCCCTCAAAGCCGGGTACTGCGTATGGATTTTGATACCACCAGGCAGAAGGAAGGGCACACTCAAATTTTGGAAGCCTTTGCCCGAAAGGAAGCAGACATTCTTATCGGAACCCAGATGATTGTCAAAGGGCATGATTTCCCGGATGTGACGTTGGTGGGCGTGCTGGCGGCAGACCTTTCCTTAAATGACAGTGATTACCGCAGCGGCGAGAGAACCTTTCAGCTTTTGACTCAGGCTGTGGGACGGGCAGGACGAGGGGCAATGCCTGGAGAGGCATATATTCAGACTTATCAGCCGGAGCATTACAGTATTCAATCATCGGTGACACAGGACTATGAGGCTTTTTATGAAGAGGAAATTACCTACCGGAGTCTGATGGGATATCCGCCCAAAGCAGAGATGTTGGCAATTTTCGGTGGAAGTTTGGATGAGGAACTTTTGGATAAGGGGATGAATTATCTGAAGGAATTTATCCTTATGCTGGACAAAAAGCGGCAGCTTCAAATTGTAGGTCCGGCTCCGGAGGTGGTCGGTAAGGTGCAGGATATTTATCGGCGGGTCATTTATGTAAAATACAGGGGGACAGGCGCCAAATCAAGAATTCTCACAGCTGTCAAAGACAGGCTGGAGCATTATATAGAAATCAACAGTGGATTTCGCAATATAGCAATACAGTTTGATTTTCATGTATAAAATAAGACAGCAGGGTCAAAAGGTCAGGACTGCGCAAGAGCGTGTTTTAAATTCATTCCTGGAATCTGCATCCCCCACTTTGCGGACGATTGATCCAAATTGTGGAATGATCTTGCAGAAAGGAATTTTCGAACATGCTCCAGAGGAATGACTTTTAAATCCTCTGCATCATAATAATTGAGGAGGAAAAGTAGCAAATGGCATTAAGAACAATTCGCACAGAAGGCGATCCTATTTTAACAAAGAAATGCAGACCAGTGGAGGAACTGACTCCCAAGCTCCGTGAGCTGATCCATGATATGTTTGATACTATGTATGAGGCATTTGGCGTGGGACTGGCAGCCCCTCAGGTTGGAGTCTTAAAGAGAATCGTAGTAATTGATATCGGAGATGATCCCATTGTATTGATCAATCCGGAAATCATTGAGACATCCGGTGAGCAGACAGGAGATGAAGGATGCTTAAGCGTACCGGGCAAATCCGGCTGCGTAACACGTCCAAACTATGTAAAAGTACGTGCGCTTGATGAAGATATGGAAGAGATTGAACTGGAGGGTACCGAGCTTCTCGCCAGAGCATTCTGTCATGAGCTGGATCATCTGGACGGTAAGATGTACACCTCTCTTGTGGAAGGTGAACTGCACACAGTTGTTTATGACGATGAAGAATAATGGTTTTGCGATTTGTTGGATAAGGGAAACATAGGATAGATAATTTTTGGAAATGATAAAATCAGGAGGAGTCTATGAGAGTTGTATTTATGGGAACACCGGATTTTGCCGTAGGAACCTTACATGCTCTGGCAGAATCCCAACATGAAGTGCTTGCCGTGGTGACTCAGCCCGACAAGCCCAAAGGAAGAGGTAAGACTCTTAAGCCCACTCCCGTGAAGGAGGAGGCGCTGCGCTATGAACTTCCGGTATGGCAGCCCGAAAAGGTACGTGCCCCGGAATTTCAGGATCAGTTAAGAGAGCTAAATCCCGATATCATCGTGGTGGTGGCCTTCGGCCAGTTGATTCCAAAGTCTGTTTTGGAATTACCCAAGTATGGATGTGTCAATGTCCATGCATCCCTATTGCCGAAATACCGCGGTGCCGCTCCCATTCAGTGGGCAGTCATCGACGGTGAGAAGGAGTCTGGCGTCACCATTATGAGAATGAATGAAGGCCTGGATACAGGAGATATGATCGCCAAGGCAGTAGTTCCCATTGAAGCAGACGAGACAGGCGGAAGTCTGTTTGACAAATTGAGTCAGGTGGGAGCACAGTTACTGATTGATACGCTGCCGTCCATCGAAGCAGAAACAGTCCAGTATGAGAAGCAGCCACAGGAGAGCACCACCAAATACGCAGCCATGCTGGATAAAAAGATGGGGTTGATTGACTGGACAAAGGAGGCGTCAGTCATTGAATGTCTGATTCGCGGCTTAAATCCCTGGCCCAGTGCTTTTACCTATTTAAATGGCAAGACTTTGAAGATCTGGCAGGCAGATGTGGAAGAGGAAAGTCCAAAAGCAGAGCCGGGAACGGTGATCTCGGCGGATAAAAAGGGAATGGTAGTTGCCTGTGGCAAGGGCAGCCTTCGCATCAAGCGTCTTCAGCTGGAAGGCAAAAAGCAGATGGATACCGATGCATTTTTGAGGGGCTACGCAGTGGAGAGAGGTACCAAACTGACCACAAGCAAGGAGTGATTGGATGTATAGAGGAATGTATTATTACGGATTTGACTGGACGGTTGTACTGCTGATCATAGGTATGCTGTTGTCTATGGCGGCATCCGCAAAGCTGAAGAGCACCTTTTCCACCTTTCGGAGAATCGGAAGTATGTCTGGTATGACGGGAGCAGAGGCTGCCCGACGGATTCTTCAAAGAGCGGGGATCTATGATGTGCAGGTGGTTCCCATCAAAGGGGAGCTGACGGACCACTACGATCCCAGAACTAAGAAAGTGGCCCTGTCGGAGCCGATTTATAATCAGAGTTCTCTGGCAGCAGTGGGAGTGGCAGCTCATGAGTGCGGACATGCTGTGCAGCATGCCACCAATTATGCTCCGCTTTCCATTCGAAGCGCCATTGTGCCCATTGCAAATCTGGGTTCTACTATGGCATGGCCGCTGTTTGTACTGGGACTGATTATGTCCTTTCGACCGCTTTTGAATCTGGGAATTGTGCTGTTTATGGGGGCGGTGCTGTTTCAGCTGGTGACACTTCCCGTGGAATTTAATGCTTCCAGCAGAGCATTGAAATTACTGCAGGCAGATGGAATTTTAGCAGAGCAGGAAGTAAGGGGCGCCAGAAAGGTGCTTGGGGCTGCTGCATTGACGTATGTAGCTGCATTGGCTGCTTCTGTCCTTCAACTGCTGCGTCTGGTGATACTGGCAGGAGGACGGGATCGTGACTAATGGAGTGAACCTGCGGGAATTAATATTGGAGATTTTATTGGAAATCACAGAAGAGGGAGAACCCAGTCATGTGGTATTGGGACAGGTGCTGACCAAGTATCAGTTCCTGCCCCGCCAGGACCGGGCTTTTATCACAAGAGTCTGTGAGGGAACTTTGGAATATCAGATTCAGTTGGATTATATTTTAAACTGTTTTTCCAAGGTAAAGGTGGACAAGATGAAGGCACCCGTCCGTGAAATCTTAAGAAGCGGCGTCTATCAGCTGAAATATATGGACAGTGTCCCTGATTCCGCCGTATGTAACGAGGCAGTGAAGCTGGCACAGAAGAAGGGCTTTTATAATCTGAAGGGATTTGTCAACGGGGTACTTAGAAACGTGGCAAGAAATTTGGACAAAGTGGAATATCCCAGTCGTGAAAACATGGCAGAGTACCTTTCCGTTCGCTATTCCATGCCAATGATGCTGGTGAAGCGATGGCTGAAGGAATACGGGAAGGATATTACAGAAATGATGCTGGCAGATTTTCTGAAGGAGCGTCCTACCACAGTACGCTGCAGAGAATATCTGCGGGATCGTCAGAAGATTTTAGACAGTCTGAAGGATCAGGGAGTAACGGTTGAGAAAGCGCCTTATGTGGAAAATGCCTATTATATCAGTGACTATAATCACATTTTAACCCTGGATGCCTTTTTAAAAGGGGACATTCAGGTTCAGGATGTCAGCTCCATGCTGGTGGGCGAGATTGCGTCCCCCAAAAAGGGTGACTACGTTATCGATATGTGCGCAGCCCCAGGGGGCAAGACAGTACATATTGCGGATAAATTGTCCGGCTATGGCATGGTGGATGCCAGAGACGTCAGCGACTATAAAGTGTCCCTCATTCAGGATAACATCTCCCGGCTGGAGCTGATCAACGCTCAGGCGAAGGTGCAGGATGCCACTGTGCAGGATGAAGAATCTCTGGAAAGGGCAGACATTGTCATTGCTGACGTGCCCTGTTCCGGCTACGGTGTTATGGGGAAAAAGCCCGATATCAAGTATCGAATATCCGAGAGCAAGGAAGATGAGCTGGTGATTTTACAGAGGAAAATCTTAAATCAGGCAGTCCGGTATGTGAAGCCGCAGGGAACGCTGATTTTCAGTACCTGTACCATTTCCCGTAAGGAAAATCAGAATAATCTGAAGTGGCTTCTGGAAAATTATCCGCTGGAGTGTGAATCCCTGGATGCATATATCAGCAAGGAACTTCACAGTGAGACCACAAAACGGGGATACTTACAGCTTCTTCCGGGAATCCACCAGTGCGATGGATTTTTTGTGGCAAGACTGAGAAAGAGGGCCTAGATGAGAGAGTTGGAGTTAGATATCAAGTCTATGAGTCTGCCGGAGTTAAAGCAGATCATGGAAGAATTAAAGGATAAGCCCTTTCGGGCAAAGCAGTTATATGAGTGGCTGCATCAAAAGCGGGTCTGGTCTTACGAGGAGATGACTAATTTATCCAAGGCATTGAGGGAGAAATTGTCACATGAGTATCCGTTAAAGCCCATTGAGATGATTCAGATGCAGACTTCAAAGATTGACGGAACACAAAAATATCTGTTTCGTTTAAGAGACGGCAACGTTATTGAGAGTGTTCTGATGAAATACAAGCATGGCAATTCCGTCTGTATTTCTTCTCAGGCAGGCTGCCGGATGGGATGCCGGTTTTGTGCTTCCACGCTGGATGGGTTGGCTAGAAATCTGCTTCCCTCAGAGATGCTGGAGCAGATTTACCGGATTCAGGAGATTTCCGGGGAGCGGGTTTCCAATATTGTCATTATGGGTTCCGGGGAGCCTCTTGACAATTACGACAATGTGCTGCGCTTTCTGAAAATGGTCAGTGACGATATGGGAATTTGTATCAGCCAGAGAAATATCACCATGTCTACCTGCGGTCTGGTACCCAGGATTCTCCAGTTGGCGGAGGAACAGCTGCAGATTACACTGGCGTTATCTCTGCATGCTCCAGACAATGAGAAGCGGCAGGAGCTAATGCCCATTGCCAAAAAATATACATTGGATCAGGTCATCGATGCCTGTCAGTACTATTTTCAGAAGACAGGTCGAAGATTGACCTTCGAGTACAGCCTGGTGGGAGGTGTCAATGATTCGGCGGAGGATGCAAGACAGTTATCCGGCCTTTTAAAAGGATTGAATTGTCACGTGAATTTGATTCCGGTAAACCCTATCAAGGAGCGAAATTATCGTCAGTCAGACCGCCAGGTAATTGATAATTTCAAAATAAAACTTGAAAAATACGGAATTAATGTTACTATTAGAAGAGAAATGGGCAGCGATATTGACGGTGCCTGTGGACAGTTACGCAAAAGATATATGGAAGAGACAGAAAGCGAGAAAATTAAATGAAAGTGTATTCTGGAACCGACATTGGAAGACGCAGGAGTGTAAACCAGGACTATGTGTTTGCATCGGAAACGCCCGTGGGGAACCTTCCAAACCTGTTTGTGGTTGCAGACGGGATGGGCGGTCACAATGCAGGGGATTATGCCTCCTCCTTTGCCGTTGGTGTGTTATTGGATTCCCTTCGGGAAAATGCAGATTTTAATCCTATTAAGGTTCTGCGCTACGGAATCGAGACGGCCAACCGAGAGCTGATTGCCCAGGCGAGGTCGTCAGAAGAACGCAGAGGCATGGGAACGACCATGGTGGCAGCCACTGTGGTGGGACATTATGCCTATGTGGCGAATGTGGGAGACAGCCGCCTGTATTCAGTGGGCCAGGATGGAATCCTGCAGATTACAAAAGACCATTCTCTGGTACAGGAAATGGTTCGGCTGGGTGAACTGACAGAAGAAGAGGCCAGAAATCATCCGGATAAAAATATTATCACAAGAGCGTTGGGAGCGGCAGAGTCGGTGGACATCGACTTTTTCGATTTCAAGCTTGAGAAAGACAGCAATATACTGATGTGTTCAGATGGACTGAGTAATATGGTCACAGATGAAGAGATACAAAAGATTATTTCTGAGAAGCCGGATGCTCATGAGAAGGGAACAGCCCTAATTGAGGCGGCAAATGAAAACGGCGGAAAGGACAATATTGCGGTAATCATAATAGAACCATTTACTGAAGAGGTGATGAAATGTTAAAAAATGGTATGATTGTAGGAGAACGCTATGAGATCGTCAGTAAAATTGGTACTGGCGGCATGGCGAATGTTTACAAAGCAAAGGATCACAAGCTGAACCGGTTTGTGGCGGTGAAGGTGTTGAAGCAGGAATTCCGTGAGGACACCACATTCATTAAGAAATTTAAGACAGAAGCCCAGTCAGCGGCAGGTCTTACCCATCCAAACATTGTCAATGTATTTGACGTAGGTGATGACAATGGAGTTCATTATATTGTCATGGAACTGGTGGAGGGTATTACTCTGAAGGAGTATATTTCCAAACAGGGCAGACTTAGCATTAAGGAAGCCACCAGTATTGCCATTCAGGTATCCATGGGACTGGAGGCAGCCCACAGCCACGGCATTATTCACCGTGATGTGAAGCCTCAGAATATCATTATTTCCACAGATGGCAAGGTGAAGGTGACTGATTTTGGTATTGCAAGAGCAGCTTCCTCCAATACCATCAGCTCCAATGTGATGGGTTCTGTACACTACAGTTCACCGGAGCAGGTACGCGGCGGCTACAGTGATGAGAAGAGTGATATTTATTCATTGGGTATTACTCTGTACGAGATGGTAACGGGACATGTTCCCTTTGAGGGCGAGACTACGGTGGCAATTGCCATCAAGCATCTTCAGGACGAGATGATTCCCCCAAGTCAGTATACGCCGGATCTCCCTCACAGCCTGGAGCAAATCATTTTTAAATGTACTCAGAAGAGTGTAGACAAGCGATACGGCGGTATGAGTGAAGTGATTGCAGATTTGAAGCATTCCCTCATTGATCCCAACGGTGATTTTGTACAGTTGTTTACCTTAGACCCCACCGAGAAGACCATGGTCATCGGAGACAATGATCTCAGTGAGATTAAAAAGCAGAGAGCAGAGGCTCCGGTCACTTCCGTGAAGCGTCAGGAGACTTTCCTGATGGATGAGGAAGATGACGATGATGACGACAACAAAGGGGGTCTGAACCGGGGTCTGGAAAAAGCAATGATGATCGGCGGATTTATTGTAGGTGCTTTGATTGTGGCAGTGGTCATTTTCCTGGTATTGAATTTTACCGGCATTTTGAAGGGATTTGGCGGTGGAAGTATTGGAAATGAAGACGACAAACAGGATGTCGCCACAGAGGAAATGGTAGAAGTTCCAAATCTGGTAGGAAAGACCGAGGAAGAAGCCATTGAGATTGCCAAGGAGCACGGAATCGGCATCCAGTTTAATGGTGAAGAAACTTCCGATCAGTATGAGAAGGGAACTATTTCTTCCCAGGAGACACCAGAAGGAACAGAAGTAGAGCGTTATTCTACAATCAAATACAAATTGAGCAGCGGCTCAGCCATGTTAAATGTTCCTGACGTGGTGGGAAGAACACAGGCTGAGGCAGAGCAGACGCTGACTGCAATGGGATTTACAGTTAACATCAGCAAATCCTACAGTGACGAGTATGAGGCAGGTCAGGTTATGACCATGAATCCTGCAGCAAACAGTCAGGCGAAGGTGGGAGACACTATTAATCTGGAGGTCAGCATGGGAAGTCAGTATGATGGCTTTACGGTACCGGATGTGGTAGGTATGTCAGAGATTGATGCCAAGAATGTACTGGCGCCTTTGGATGTGGTGGTGACCTCTGAGACAAGCGATACCACAGAGGCAGGTCAGGTTATGACCCAGAGTATTGCAGAAGGCGTGTATGTGGATAAGGGAACTACCATTACTATTACCGTCAGCACAGGACCTGCAGATGCCACGCCAACACCGGCAGCTGCAACAGCCGGTGGAACCTGGAAATGTACTCAGCAGCTTGACACTCCAATCGGCTATCAGGGCGGAGTTGTAAAGATGGAGTTGGTACAGATGGTAAACGGTTCTCCTCAGGCATCTACTGTTATTGACGGCAAGCAGGTGGAATTCCCATATCAGCTTGATATCACAGGTGTGTCTGGATTGACGGAAGGAACTTTATATCTGTCTGAGCTGATCGGAAATGATTATGTAGAGCTTGGCCATTATCCTCTTACCTTTGAGCAGGTGGAAGAGTAACAATTATTTATGGAAATATTGACAGGAAAGATTATAAAAGGCATTGCCGGCTTCTACTATGTACAGACAGCAGAAGCCGGTGTCTATGAATGTAAAGCCAAGGGCATCTTTCGAAAGGACAAGCAAAAGCCCCTGGTGGGTGACAATGTAGAGATACAGGTGTTGGATGAGGAGGAGAAGGAGGGCAATGTGGAGTCCATTTTTCCCCGTAAGAATCAGTTGATTCGTCCTGCGGTGGCAAATGTGGACCAGGCTGTTGTGATTTTCGCCCTGAATCATCCAAAGCCTAATTATATGCTGCTGGATCGTTTTTTGGTGGCAATGGAGTATCAGCAGGTTCCCGCAGTGATCTGTTTTAATAAGAAGGATCTGGGAACTGAGGAGGAGCTAAAGCAGTTGCGTGATACTTATTGCGGCTGCGGCTATCAGGTGATACTGACCAGTGCACAGAAGCAGGAAGGTATTTTGGAGCTAAAGGAGCTATTAAAGGGAAAGACTTCTGTGGTGGCAGGTCCTTCCGGTGTGGGCAAATCTTCTCTGACCAATCTGGTACAGGACCAAGTCTGTATGGAGACGGGAGAGATCAGCAGAAAGCTGGGGCGGGGCAAGCATACCACACGTCATTCCCAGCTGATCACCATGGGAGAAGATACTTATCTTATGGATACGCCGGGATTCAGTTCCCTGTATGTGGAAGGAATTGAGAAGGAAGAATTGAAAGATTATTTCGTAGAATTCCATGCCCATGAGGGAAATTGCAGATTCCAGGGGTGTGTGCATATTCATGAACCGGACTGCAGCGTAAAGGCTGCTCTGGAGGAAGGGAGCATAAGTCCCATCCGATACGGTGACTACGTAGAACTATATAATGAATTAAAAGAGAAAAGGAGATACTAAGATGTATCAGTTGTGTCCATCTATTTTATCCGCCGATTTTAACCGGCTGGGGGAACAGATTCAAACATTGGAAGAGGCAGGTGTGGAGTGGCTTCACATCGATGTTATGGACGGAGATTTTGTTCCCAGCATTTCGTTTGGAATGCCGGTGATCAAATCCATCCGAAAGGAATCCAAGATGTTTTTTGATGTACATTTGATGGTGACAGAGCCAGAACGTTATATTCAGGACTTTGTGGACTGCGGAGCAGACTCTATTACCGTTCATGCGGAAGCCTGTGAAGATCTGGAGAGAACTGTGGAGTGTATCCGCAAGGCAGGTGTGAAGGTGGGAGTGTCCATCAAGCCTGCAACACCAGTGGCAGACATCAGCTACATACTGGAAGATGTAGATATGGTGCTGATTATGACGGTTCAGCCAGGCTTTGGCGGTCAGAAGTACATCGATGACTGTACAGAGAAGATTAAAGAGTTAAAGGAAATGATTGAGGAAGAGAAGCTTCACGTGGACATTCAGGTGGATGGCGGTATCAACGAAAGTACCTTAAAGACCGTACTGGATGCGGGAGCAAATCTGATTGTGGCAGGTTCTTATGTGTTTAAGGGGGATCTTGCAGCTAACGCAAAGAGCGTACAGAAAGTACTTAGAAAATATCAGGACTAAATGGGATTCAATATAAAATGAGAGTAATAATTATCAGTGGGGGCAATATCGACGAGGATTTTGCCCTCGATTTTTTGAAAAATGAGAGGTACGACAGGATTATCGTGGCAGATAAGGGGATGGAGTTCTGTTGGAGAAATAATATTCAGATGGATGAAATTGTGGGGGATTTTGACAGTGCGGATCCCCAAATTCTTTCATATTACAAAGAGCAGGATGTTCTCATCCATACCTTATGTCCTCAAAAGGATGATTCTGATACCCAGTCTGCCTTATCCCTTGCCCGAGCTGCTGGTGCAACAGAGGTGATTCTTCTGGGGGGAACAGGGACGAGACTGGATCATGTGTGGGCCAATGTGCAGTTGGCAGCATACTGCCAGAAGGAAGGAACGAAGTTTCGTATCTATGACGCTCACAATTACATGTCGGTATGGACAGAGCCGTTCACGCTGGAGAGAGAGGAGCAGTTTGGAACCTACGTTTCCTTCTATTCTCTGGGTAATTGTGTGCGGGATTTGACCTTAAGCGGCTTTAAATATGCCCTAAACGGCCATTGCCTCAAAAACACAGACAGCGGTCTTACCGTGAGCAATGAGATTGTGGAGGAAAAAGCCCGGGTGACATTCACTGACGGGATGCTTCTGATGATACAATCCAGAGATTAGTTGGATAGACAACACATATAAGGGTGATTTTTTTCTTTCCTTCGACAAACTATTGATTGCTCTTTCTGTGTGTGCTAAAATTTATGAAAGTTGAGAAATAAAATGGACATGATTCGGCTTTTGCCGCAGTCGGGATTTTTACAGTAAAAGATTAAAGAATAGAGGATGTAAATTATGAAATTAGGTATTGTGGGACTCCCCAATGTGGGAAAAAGTACCCTGTTTAACTCGCTGACGAAAGCAGGCGCTGAGTCTGCCAACTACCCATTCTGTACCATTGACCCAAACGTAGGTGTGGTTCCGGTACCGGATGAGAGATTGAAATTACTGGGAGATTTTTATCATTCCAAGAAAGTGACACCGGCTGTCATTGAATTTGTAGACATTGCAGGTCTGGTAAAGGGAGCTTCTAAAGGAGAAGGACTTGGAAACCAGTTTCTGGCAAATATCCGTGAGGTGGATGCCATTGTTCATGTAGTTCGATGCTTTGAGGATTCCAATGTGATTCATGTGGATGGAAGCATCGATCCTCTGAGAGATATTGAGACCATCAATCTGGAGCTTATTTTCTCCGATATTGAGATTTTGGAGAGAAGAATTGCCAAGACCACCAAGGTGGCAAGAAACGACAAGGAAGCGGCCAAGGAGCTGGCATTTTTGGAGAAGGTGAAAGCCCATTTGGAAGATGGAAAGATGGCCATTAACATGGAGCTTGACAATGAAGACGAAGAGAACTGGATTGGCGGATATAATCTGCTGACCTATAAGCCGGTAATCTATGCAGCCAATGTATGCGAAGATGATCTGGCAGACGATGCCGTAAACAATGGGCATGTTCAGAAGGTACGTGAGTTTGCCGCAGAGCAGAACAGTGAGGTATTTGTCATCTGTGCTCAGATTGAACAGGAAATTGCCGAATTAGACGAAGATGAGAAGAAAATGTTTCTGGAGGATCTGGGATTAAGTGAGTCTGGTCTGGAGAAACTAATAGCAGCCAGCTATCGTCTGTTGGGATTGTTAAGCTATCTGACTTCCGGTGAAGATGAGACAAGAGCATGGACCATCAAGCTGGGAACGAAAGCGCCTCAGGCAGCAGGAAAGATCCACACAGACTTTGAGCGTGGATTTATCAAGGCGGAAGTAGTAAATTATCAGGATCTTTTGGACTGCGGTTCTTATGCAGGAGCCAGAGAGAAAGGTCTGGTCCGCATGGAAGGTAAGGAATATGTGGTTCAGGATGGAGATGTAATTTTATTCCGCTTCAACGTTTAGGAGGAATACATGAGTATGTCAATCAATTTCCCGCATCTTGGAATTTATCTGGATCAAGTGGGAAAGACGATTACGATTTTTGGCATTGAAATCGCCTATTACGGAATCGTTATCGCATTTGGTATGATTCTGGCTATTGGACTGGTGTCCACGGAAGTAAAGCGAACAGGTCAGGACGAAGATTTTTACTTTTATATGATTATGGCGGCTATCCTGGTGGGAATTCTGGGAGCACGACTTTACTATGTGGCGTTTTCCTGGGAATATTACAGTCAGCATCCGGCGGAAATCTTAAATACGCGGCATGGCGGACTTGCCATTTATGGAGGCATCATTTTTGGTGTTGCCACGGCATGTATCTGTTGTTATGTGAAGAAGGTGCCCATTGCAAGGATGCTTGATACTGCCTGCATTGGACTTCCGGTGGGACAGTTCATCGGTCGTTGGGGGAATTTCTTCAATCGAGAGGCTTTTGGCGGCTATACAGACGGACTGTTTGCCATGCAGCTTCCGGTGGATGCCGTTCGTCAGAATGAAATTACAGAGCAGATGTGGGAACATGTGCAGATTCTGGGCGGTGTTCAGTATATACAGGTACATCCCACCTTTTTATATGAAAGTCTTTGGAATGTGGGTGTGCTGTTGCTATTGCTTTGGATGCGTAAGCGTAAGAAATGGGAAGGACAGGTTTTTGCAACTTATCTGCTGGGTTATGGACTTGGCAGAGTCTGGATTGAGGGACTGCGTACAGATCAGCTTTTAATTCCCGGCATCGGACTTCCGGTTTCCCAGGTACTGTCGGCGGCTATCGTGGTGATATGCGCTGTGTATAGTTTGTATAGATACGAAAGGGTAACTCGTGATTAATGCATGTGCAAAGTCAGTGCGGATTCATGCAGGATTGGGAAGAAGGGAGAACCAAGGATGAACAAGGAGCAGACTCTCAGGGAAATTGAGAAAACAAGGGCAGAATTAAATGACAAAGCAACTTCAAAAGATAAGCTGGCGGAGTGCCAGGAACTCAGCGAAAAGCTGGATGAGCTGATTGCAATATTTATGAAACTGTAAAATATCACTTCATAAATCAGTGATAACAAAAGAGACTCGTACAGAGTCTCTTTTTGTTATCAGACATTCGCCAAAAGATCTGTCACACCTTTTCCAGGTGATTTGCAGCAGACAGAGATTGTGCTATGGCACAATCTTTTTAATACTTTTTTCAGATTTACCTCTTGTGTTTTCAAAGGAAGTGGTATAGAATAATGACATAAGTGGTAGAAAGTGGTGAGAAGTGGTGGCAAATGGAAGGAAGATATTCCAATAATAACATGAGCCGGCATGGGAAGTATTCAGGGGAGACGGATGCTTCCGTAGAATAGAGGGTGACCGAACATGTTCATGGGAGAGTATAATCATACAATTGATACGAAGGGGCGACTGATCATACCAGCCAGGTTTCGCGAGGCTCTTGGGGAAGAGTTTGTGCTGACGAAGGGACTGGACGGTTGTTTATCAATTTATCCTATGGATGAATGGCAGTCATTTGAAGAGAAACTGAAAGCTTTACCACTTACTGACAAAAATGCCAGAAAGTTTCTGCGTTTTTTCGTGGCAGGAGCTACATCGTGTGAACTGGACAAGCAGGGGAGAATTCTTATACCAGGTAATCTGAGAGAATTTGCTGGTCTTGAAAAAGATGTGGTGCTGACCGGTAACATTACCCGGATTGAAATCTGGAGTAAGGATAAGTGGATCGAGAACAGCAGCTACGATGATATGGATGACGTTGCGTCAGCCATGCAGGACATTGGCATCATTATTTAAGGACTATCTAACAGGAGAATAATATGGAATTTAAACACAAATCTGTATTACTGGAAGAGACGATTGACGGATTAAGGGTAAATCCTGACGGCGTCTATGTGGATGGGACTTTAGGTGGAGCGGGACACGCTTCAGAAGTGTGTAAACGACTTTCTGCCAAGGGGAGATTTATAGGCATAGATCAAGATCAAGACGCGATAATTGCTGCGAGTGAGAGGTTAGGGGAGTATTCCAACTGTACCACTATCATTCGCAGCAATTATTGTCACATGGTCAGAGAACTGGAAAAGCTTGGTATCTTCCAGGCAGATGGAATCCTGCTGGATTTGGGAGTATCTTCCTATCAGTTGGATAATGCGCAGAGAGGATTCACCTATCGTGAGGACGTACCACTGGATATGCGAATGGATCAACGACAGGAGAAGACAGCCAGAGATATTGTCAACGGCTACAGTGAAATGGAACTTTTTCGGATGATTCGGGATTATGGAGAGGACAAGTTCGCCAAGAACATTGCCAAGCATATTGTGATGGCAAGAAAGGAAGGCTCCATTGAGACCACCGGTCAACTGAATGAAATTATAAAAGGGGCAATTCCCATGAAAATGCGTGTCACAGGAGGCCATCCTGCCAAACGCACTTATCAGGCGATTAGAATTGAGCTGAACAGGGAGTTGGAAGTTCTTCAGGAATCTTTGGATTCTATGATTGATATGCTCAGCGATGGAGGAAGAATTTGTATTATTACCTTCCATTCTCTGGAGGATCGAATCGTAAAGAACATTTTTCGAAAAAATGAAAATCCTTGTACATGTCCCAGTAATTTTCCGGTATGTGTATGTGGGAAACAATCAAAAGGTAAAGTGATCACAAGGAAGCCGGTTCTTCCAAGTCAGGAAGAGCTGGAAGATAATCCGAGGTCAAAAAGTGCAAAACTGCGAATATTTGAAAGAATAAAATAGATGTGACGGCTGTGAAAATAGAAAACAGCAGTCAGTTGTGTTATAATGCGAGGGACTGGATAATAAAATGGCCAATGCAGTAAGAAGAAATCAGAGAGATAATCGGAGAAATACGAGATATACAGGAGCTGCCTACGTGGATGGAAATACAGCGAGGAAAGTACAGACAAGACCAAGACCTGTAAAGCGAAAGCAGGAGGTCCAGACAGTGAAAGTCAGTAAGACAGCAAAGCGCAACAGAGAAAAGGCCACAAGCACAAGTCCGGGCTTTGTGGTTTTTCTGGCAATTGTATGTGCTGCGATATTATTTACTTGTGTAAATTATTTGCAGATGAAATCAGAAATAACTGGAAAGGCGAAGACACTGGCAAGCCTGGAGGCGGAATACAGTCAGTTAAAGGCTGATAACGATGCCTACTACAGTCAGGTAAGTTCTTCCGCAGACATTGAGAAGATTAAGGCAATTGCTATTAAGCGCCTTGGTATGAAATATGCTACGGAGGATCAGATTATCACATACGAGACAGAACGCAGCAGTTATGTGAGACAGTATCAGGATGTGCCAGATGTGAATAGGTGAGAAGTTGAATAGAAGAACAAGAAGAAAACCTGTTAAAAAACTGGATATTATTATGAGAAGAAAGCTGGTAGGACTATTCATTGCGGTTCTGGTGGCTTTAGTCGGTTTATCCCTCAGGATTACTTATATCAACGCCAGCAATGGAGACCAGTACCGCAGACAGGTGCTGAGTCAGTCTCAGCAGCAGTATGCCAGCCAGGTACTGCCTTACAAGCGAGGCGATATTTATGACCGCAACGGAACAGTGTTGGCAACCAGCAATAAGGTGTACAATGTAATTCTGGACTGTAAGGTGGTCAATTCCGATGGGAAATATGTGGAGCCGACAGTGCAGGCCATGGTAAATATTTTAGGCGTGGATGAGACGGAAGTCCGGGAGCTTTTAAGTAACGACCAGACCAAGTCCAGTCAGTATCAGATTGTCAAAAAAGCTGTTTCAATGGATGTGAAGAAGGAATTTGAAGAGTATACAACTGTTTCCGAGGATGACAATCTGTCAGAGGAAGAAGAAGGGCTTCGCAGCAATGTGAAGGGGGTTTGGTTCGAGGAGGATTATCTTCGTTCCTATCCGCTGAATGAACTTGCCTGTGATGTAATCGGATTCACCGTATCCGACAATCTGTCTGACTGGGGCATCGAAGGTCAGTACAGTTCCACGTTAAATGGTGTAGATGGACGGTCTTATGGATATTTCAATGAGAACTCTGATGTGGAGCAGAATATTATCCAGCCCACCAATGGTAAGAGCGTGGTATCCACTCTGGATGTGGGAGCACAGCAGATTGTGGAGAAATATGTGCAGGCCTTTATGAAAAGGATGGGAGCCGAAAATGTGGGCGTTGTTGTGATGAATCCCAAGAATGGAGAGATTCTTGCCATGGCTACCCAGGACAGCTATGATTTGAATGAGCCAAGAGATTTGTCCGGGCGTTACAGCGAGGAAGAGATTAAGGCCATGAGTGACAAAGAGTATGCGGAGGCTCTCAACGAAATGTGGAAGAATTACTGCGTTATGGACGCTTTCGAGCCGGGATCGGTAGTAAAGCCCATTGTTATGGCTGCAGGATTGGAGTGCGGCGCCTTCGGTGAGGAGCAGCATTTTTCCTGTGATGGAGGAGAGGATTTCGGAGCCGGAACCTATATCAAATGTACCGGAACTCATGGAGATGAGGCGTTGATGGATGTTATCGCCAATTCCTGCAATGACGGTATGATGCAGGTGGGCAGTAAAATGGGCATTCAGAAGTTTACGGAAAGTCAGAGCTTGTTTAATTTTGGAACTAGAACTGGCGTGGATCTTCCAAATGAAGGCACCGGAATTATCCATACCATTGATACCATGGGACCGGTGGAGCTGGCATGTTCTGCTTTTGGACAGGGATTTACCTGCACTATGATTCAGGAAATTGCAGCCATGTGTTCTGTGATTAACGGTGGATATTACTATCAGCCTCATATTGTCAGCAAAATTTTAAATAGTGATGGAAGTGTGGCAAAGACCATCACTCCAACTTTGATGAAGCAGACCATTTCTTCCAGTATTTCGGCAGATGTACGTTCCTATATGGAAGCCAGTGTGCAGTATGGTACCAGTAGACATTCCAAAGTACAGGGATACAGCTCCGGAGGTAAGACAGGTACTGCGGAGAAATTGCCCCGTAACAATGGAAAATACCTGGTATCCTTTATCACCTTTGCCCCGGTGCCTGATCCGGAAGTAGTTATGTATGTGGTTGTGGATGAGCCGAATGCAGACAGACAGGATAACAGTGCTTATCCCCAGTACATTGCTCAGGCAATTTTATCGGAACTGCTTCCCTATATGAATGTGACTCCCGATGAGGTGGAGGAAGGCGGCAGCGTACCCACCACTACTCTGTGGGAGGGATTCCGTGATGTGGCAAGCAGCACCGATGACAGTCTGCTGGAAGATGTGGATGATACTACAACTCCAGTCAGTGATTTGACCCAGGAGGACGATGACGTGGAAATTGACGAAAGCGAAGGCAGCTTTGAAGGCACTTCCGATCCGAATATTCCAGCGCCTCTGGAGGAAGATGAGAGTACTCAGAGTAACCAGGAAGAGGCTGAAGGCGTGACAAACGAAGAAGCAGATATGGGCTGGTAACAGAACAGGTAACATAACCCCATGAAAATCACCATAAAATGTTATTGATGATTTTCATGGGGATTTTTTATGAAGAAAAATAAAACTTTTCATAAGAAGAAGGTTCTTGTGGTCTTTGTTGGCTGTATGTTTATGCTGGCTGGTTTGATTGGGCGGCTGGTATATCTGATGGTATTTCAGTCGGACTATTATTCCAGGAAGGCCCAGCAGCTCCATGAGCGTGAGCGGGATATCAAGGCAGCCAGAGGGAGAATTCTGGACGCCAATGGAGTGGTGCTGGCAGACAATAAAACGGTATGTACTATTTCGGTGATTCACAGTCAGGTAAAAGATCCGGAAAAGGTGATTTCCGTTCTGACAAAGGAACTTCAAATGGCTGAAGAGGATGTGCGAAAGCGGGTGGAGAAGGTGTCTTCCATTGAGCGGGTAAAGACCAATGTGGAGAAGGAGGTGGGAGATAAAATCCGGGAGTATAACCTGGAAGGAGTGAAGGTGGACGAAGATTTCAAACGGTATTATCCATATGATTCGCTGGCGTCCAAGGTGCTGGGATTTACCGGGGGAGATAACCAGGGAATTATTGGCCTGGAGGTAAAATACGATGAATATCTTCAGGGAACGCCGGGACAGATTCTCACCACCACCGATGCCAGAGGCGTGGAGATTGATGAGATCGGAGAAAGCCGTCTGGATCCGGTGCCGGGATATGATCTTCAGATCAGTCTGGATCGGAATATTCAGATGTTTGCACAGCAGGCAGCGTTGAAGGTGATGGAGGAAAAACAGGCGGAGCGTGTCTCAATTTTGCTTATGAATCCCCAAAATGGTGAAATACTGGCCATGGTAAATGTGCCGGAATTTAATCTGAATGATCCATTTACCCTCAATGATCAGACGGATACTTCTTCCCTGTCTTCGGAGAAAAAACAGGACCTTCTAAATCAAATGTGGAGAAATCCCTGTCTGAACGATACCTATGAGCCAGGCTCCACTTTTAAGATTATTACAGCTTCGGCGGGACTGGAAGAAGGGGTGGTATCTCTGGAGGATTCCTTCTCCTGTCCGGGTTTTCGGGTGGTGGAGGATCGGAGGATTCACTGTCACAAACGGGGAGGACATGGAGCAGAGACGTTTTTGGAAGGAGTGAAAAACTCCTGTAATCCTGTGTTTATCGATGTGGGGCTCAGACTTGGGGTGGATAACTATTATAAATACTTTAAACAATTTGGACTGATGAGCCTTACGGGGATTGATTTGCCGGGAGAGGCGGGTACCATTATGCATAAGAAAGAAAATATTGGTCTGGTGGAGCTTGCCACCATCAGTTTTGGCCAGTCTTTTCAGATTACACCTATCCAGCTTGCCACTACCGTCAGTTCTCTAATCAATGGGGGAAGGCGTGTGACGCCTCATTTTGGAGTGAGCATTGTGTCGGACAATGGGCAGCAGGTGAAAAAGCTGCAGTATGAGACGAAAGAGGGGATTGTTTCGGAGAAGACCTCCGAGACCATGCGTTACGTACTGGAAAAGGTTGTGTCGGAAGGCTCCGGTATCAATGCCTACGTGGAAGGTTATACCATAGGCGGAAAAACCGCCACCTCCCAGACATTGCCCAGAAGTGCCAACCGATACATTTCTTCCTTTCTTGGATTTGCCCCGGCAGAGGATCCCCAAGTGCTTGGCCTGTGTGTGATTCACGATCCTCAGGGCATCTACTACGGCGGAACCATTGCGGCCCCGGTGATTCATGACATTTTTGAAAATGTTCTTCCCTATCTTGGTATTGAACGGGGACCTGTCAGTGAGGAAGGCGAACAGGAGGAAACAGGAGAGCAAACAGAAGAGCAAACAGAAGAACAAATAGTTGATTAATGGGGTAAAAAGCTTTATACTAGAAATTGGCGAAGAGCCGAATAACAAAAGAATGATAGAGGTGTATTATGGAAATGCAAGTAGTTGTGCCGGTCCTGATTGCGTTTGGAATCAGTGTGATCCTGGGACCCATTATTATTCCCTTTTTACGCAGATTAAAGATGGGACAGACAGAAAGGGTGGACGGCGTGCAATCCCATCTGAAGAAAGCGGGAACACCCACCATGGGAGGAATCATCTTTCTGCTGGCTGTGGTAGTTACCTCTCTGCTTTATGTGAAAGATTATCCGAAGATCATTCCGGTACTGTTTTTGACACTGGGATTTGGAATCATCGGTTTTCTGGATGATTATCTGAAGGTAGTATTAAAGCGGTCTGATGGCCTGCTTCCCTGGCAGAAATTTCTGCTTCAGGTAATTTTCACAGCAGTGTTTGCCTTCTACCTCCTGAATTATACAGATGTTTCTCTGACCATGCGGATTCCGTTCTGGAGCGGTCACTATCTGGATATCGGAGTTCTGGCCATTCCGCTGATGTTTTTCGCGGTAATCGGTACGGTCAACGGTGTGAATTTTACTGATGGACTGGACGGATTGGCGTCCAGTGTAACGATTATGGTAGCGGTATTTTTCTCTGTGGTTTCCATTGGAACTCACAGTGGAGTGGAGCCTATTACTTGTGCAGTGGTGGGTGGTCTGATGGGCTTTTTGCTCTTTAATGTATTTCCTGCTCAGGTATTTATGGGGGATACCGGTTCTCTTGCCCTGGGTGGATTTGTGGCAGGCACTGCCTATATGCTTCAGATGCCGCTGTTTATCCTGATTGTGGGATTGATTTATCTGGTAGAAGTATTATCTGTCATCATTCAGGTGACTTACTTTAAGAAAACCGGCGGCAAGCGTATTTTTAAAATGGCTCCGATTCATCACCATTTTGAATTGTGCGGCTGGTCTGAGACTCGCGTAGTAGCTGTATTTTCCATTGTAACTGCGGTTTTATGTCTGATTGGCATATTAGCGCTGTAGAAGGGAGCAGGCAATGAAGTTAGAAGATAAGAAAATCCTGGTTTTTGGCTCAGGCAAAAGCGGGGTAGGAGCAGCAGATGCTCTGATTAAGGTTGGCGCCGAGCCAATTATTTATGAAGGAAATACACAGATTTCTCCTCAGGAGGTTTTAGACAGAATCAAGGGAGATTATAACCCGGACATCTATGTTGGAGCGTTGCCCCAGGAAGTGATGGATTCTCTGGATTTGGTGGTTATGAGCCCTGGCGTTCCTCTGGATATTGATCTGGTGAAGCAGTTTTATGCGAAAGGCATTCCTGTGTGGGGTGAGCTGGAGCTGGCTTACCGCATGGGAAAGGGAAAGGTGCTGGCAATCACCGGTACTAACGGGAAGACGACCACCACAGCATTGGTGGGACAGATCATGAGAGATTACGAAGATTCTGTATTTGTGGTGGGAAATATCGGAACACCGTACACAGGTGTATCTCTGTTTATGAAGGAAGATTCTGTGACAGTGGCAGAGGTCAGCAGCTTTCAGCTGGAAACAATCGATGAGTTTCATCCCAGAGTCAGCGCTATTTTGAATATTACCGAGGATCATCTGAACCGCCATCATACCATGGAAGAGTACATAAGAGTAAAAGAGCTGATCATCAAGAATCAGACTCCTCAGGATGTATGTGTATTAAACTATGAGGATGAGGTGCTTCGCAGGTTTGGGGAGAGCATTCCTGAGAGTGGACCAAAGGTAATCTGGTTCTCCAGCCTTCATGATCTGGAAGAGGGCATCTGTCTTCGAGGTAAGGAGATTACTTATCGGGAAGGCAATCAGGAATATATTGTGGCAACCACCGATCAGTTGAAATTGTTGGGACGCCACAATTATGAAAATGTAATGGCAGCAGTAGCTATGGCGTATAATGCGGGAGTTCCCATGGAGAGTATTCATGAATCCATCTGTAAGTTTACTGCCGTGGAGCATCGTATTGAATATGTGACTGAGCAAAACGGCGTAGCTTATTACAACGATTCCAAAGGTACAAACACAGATGCTGCCATTAAGGCAATTCAGGCCATGAACCGTCCTACCTTATTGATTGGAGGCGGTTATGACAAGGAAGCCGATTATCATCCCTGGATTCAGGAATTTAACGGTAAAGTACGTTATCTGGTGCTGATTGGTCAGACAAGGGAGAAGATTCAGGCTGCAGCCGAGGAATGCGGATTTACCGATACCATTTTGGCTGATAATCTGGAAGAGGCAGTAAAGATTTGTGCCGAGAAGGCAAAGCCGGGAGACGCAGTGCTGCTTTCTCCTGCCTGTGCAAGCTGGGGACAATTTGACAATTATGAACAGAGGGGAGATATGTTCAAAGAATACGTACATAACCTGTAAGATATCGTTTATTGGGAAGCGATGCAGGCAGTAGCGTTGGATATTTGGTAGAAGAGAAGAGTCTGTTGGGGCAATTCTCTTTGAATGCTGGACGGAGAGGTACACGAATGGTTTTTCGATTGTGTAATCTCCGTCTTTTGTAGAAATGGAGGAAATGCCTATGAAAAGACCACTGGCACAATGGGGGGTGATGGCACTTACGGTGATCTGTGTGTTGTTTGCAGCCATTAGCAGTATTAAGGTAATGGGGCAGCTTCGTAGCACCCAGGAGAAGCTGGACAAGGCTCAGCTTGCCATACTCAGTGCCCAGAAGGAAATAGATGAGATTCAAAAAAGCCGGGAGGAGGAAGCAAAAGCTGCCCGTCAGAAGGCTTTGGATGAGAAAAAAGTCCAGGAGGCAAAAGAAGCTGCAGAGGGAGCGTCTCAGGAGAGGGAAGTTCAGGAAGCAGATTCGGATGATGCCCAGACAGAAGAGGAAAATAGTGAAGGGGAAGAGCCTTCCAATAGCTTTGAGAGCCCTTCCAATGGAATCATGGTGGGAATCGATCCAGGACATCAGGGCTCCTGGGTGGATATGTCTGCACTGGAGCCAAACGCGCCCGGTTCCTCAGAGATGAAAGCCAGATGTACCACGGGAACCACAGGAAATTATACACATTTGGAGGAGTACCAGCTGAATTTGGATGTCTCAATGAAATTGCGGGATATTCTGGAATCCAGAGGTTATCAGGTGGTGATGACAAGAGAAGATAATGATGCCAACATCAGCAATGCGGAACGGGCACAGAAGGTGGCTGAGGCCGGTGCGGACATTTACGTTCGTATTCACGCCAACAGCTCCGATGACACCAGCGTCAGCGGTGCCTTGACCATGTCTCCCAGTTCCACAAACCCTTATGTGGCCAATTTATACGAAGAAAGCTACCGTCTGTCAGAGGTGATTTTAGATTACTACTGCCAGGCAACGGGAATTGGCAACCGGGGTGTGACCCTTACCGATTCCATGACGGGAATCAACTGGAGCACCATTCCAGTGACTATTGTGGAGATGGGATTTATGTCCAACCAGGGAGATGACACCAAAATGGCAGACAGTCAGTTCCAGCAGACCATGGCAGAAGGGATTGCCAACGGAATTGATGCGTATTTTGCACAGTAAGGAGGTTAGCGGGCAATGAAAAATAAAGATCAGATTGTATATATATTAATCGGAGTTCTCCTGGGAATTGTAGTGATATTGGCAGGAGTACTTTATATCAGCTCTGGGAAGATTCACCAGATGGAGCTTCAGGTTGCATCGATGGAAAAGACCATGGAGGAAACTCTGGCAGAAGTTCAAAGCGGAGAGAGTACAGGAGAGCAGGAGCAGACGGATGATGTGGAAGCAGAATATGTTGATGTGGACGGCAAGGAAGACACTGCTCAGACGGACAAAAAGAAAAAGAAAGAGCCCACTCCCACACCGGAATCTGAGGAAGTGGATGCCAGAACGGAATTTAACGACCTGCAGCCTCAGCTGGAAACTATGATTCAGGAATTCGAAGGACAGGTAGATGGAAAATGGGCGGTTTATGTGGAGGATTTGGACAGCGGCGGAAATATGACTATTAATGACGATAAAATGAAGGCGGCGAGTTTGATCAAGCTTTACATTATGGGAGCGGTCTATGAGCAATATGATAAGCTTTCCAAGGATAACAGCAACCTGGACAGCCTGTTAAACAAAATGATCACCGTCAGTGACAATGACGCAGCCAACAAGCTGGTAAATCTGCTGGGAAGCGGAAATGATAAGGCAGGGATGCTGGCTGTCAATGCGTTCTGCACCAAATACAATTTCAGCAGCACTCAGATGGGACGCCTTCTACTGGAACAAAATCCGGCGGGAGAAAATTATACTTCTGTGAAGGACTGCGGAAAATTTCTGTATTATGTATATGGGGGACAGAAATTTGACCATGCAGAAGATATGTTAAATCTTCTGAAGGCCCAGACTCTTCGGAGCAAGATTCCATCAGGAATTCCAGAAGGCGTTGAAGTGGCAAACAAGACAGGAGAGCTGGACGATGTGCAAAATGATGTAGCTATTGTATATGGAGAGGATGTGCCTTATATTGTGTGCATTATGGCTGAAGGTGTCAGCGGAACAGATGGTCCGGTAAATGCCATCAGTACCATGTCGGCTTCGATTTATGGATATACCAATCAGACTTGACGTGAGATTAGCATATTTGATGTAAATTACAAATGGTGGGTGAACCAGGAAATCAGAGAAGCTTGAGGGTTGTTTTTTCAGAATGAGAGACGTTGCGGCAGTATGCCCTTTTTAAATGAGGGTACTCTGCCGCTTTTTTCTTTTTATGTGTGACTTTATATCCGATATTTAGTTTTTATGTATTTATGTATTTTCGGATACAGGGAACTTACGGCAGTTCCTTGTCCATTTCCTTTCCCCTGGGAAGGATGATATTTAATAAAACAGCCACCAGAGTTGCGATGACAACCGGCGATTTCCCAAAGATGGAGGTTACCCATTGTGGAAAGGTGGACAGTGCGGCAGAGGCCTGAGAAATTCCCATACCCAACGCAGCAGCAAGTCCAACGATGGAAGAATTACGATAATCCATCTGCGCGGAAGCCACCAGCTTCATTCCTGTCATGGCTATGGAGGCGAATACGGATACCGTGGCGCCGCCCAGAACACACTGCGGAATGGCAGTCAGAATGGCGGAGAACTTGGGTACTAGTCCGGCAACACCAAGGATCAGAGCAGCCAGTCCCAGGACACAGCGGTTTACTACCTTGGTGGTGGTGACGATTCCCACGTTCTGACTGTAAGTTGCAGTGGGAAGACCACCCAAAAGAGCGCCTATCATATTACTGAGACCGTACCCCACAATTCCATTTTGCAGCTCCTCGTCTGTAGGAGTCCGGTTCAGGCCTCCAATGGTGGTGGCGGAATAATCTCCAATGGCCTGAATGGAATTGATGGCAAAAAGAATGCCGAGAGCAACACAGGAGGATGGCTCGAATTCAATTCCAAAATGCATAGGCTGAGGCATCTGGAAGAAGGCGGCTTCTGCTGCACTCTGGAAATGGATCATTCCAAAAGCGCCGGCCAGTATACATCCTGCGATCATGCCAATGAGAATGGAAGCCAGACGCCAGATGCCTTTTCCAAAATGATTCAACACGGTGACAACAATCAGAGTAAAAACTGCCACCAGCCAGTTCTGCCAGGAGCCGTAATCAGTGTTGGAGACACCTCCAGCCATGTAGTTGATAGCAGTGGGATACAGGGACAGTCCTATGGTGAAGACAATGGTTCCTGTAATCAGAGGCGGAAACAGAACACGGATTCTGGTAACCAGAAGACCAACAATGACTGCTACAATACCGCCTACCAGCTCTGCACCCATAATGGCGGCAATACCATAGGACTCGGCAATGCCCTGCATACTGGGAACGTAGGCGAAGCTCACACCCATAATCATGGGGAGCCCGGAACCCAGACCGATTTTTAAGCTTTTCCCGATGGGAAATAGCTGAAGGAGGGTTGCCAGTGCGGAAACCACCAAAGCCGACTGAATGAGCAGAAGCTTATCGCTGTTGCCGACGTTTGCGCCGGCTGCCTCTGCTACCATAATGGCAGGAGTCACACATCCTACGATCATGGCAACCACATGCTGCAGAGCCAGGGGCAAAGCTCGTTTTAGTTGAGGAACGCCGTCTAATTCAAAAATAGAAGCATTCCCGCCTGCAGTTTTGAACATATTTTACCTCCTTTTATACGATATTATAATCTGTCTCTTATACAAATCTGACGCTCCCGACGAACCTACAAATGTAGATCTCAGTG
>CAMQZX010000018.1 GCA_947039785.1 uncultured Lachnospiraceae bacterium
TTATAAGAATACTTAAATAAAAGGAGATATTGTTATGGGATGTTTAAAGAGTCAGGAAATGCGTAAGCTTGCGCCAGAGCTTGACCCGTTACGTATTGGTACAGGATGGCAGTCGGAGGATCTGTCTAAGCCGCAGATTATCGTTGAGAGCACAGCAGGTGACAGTCATCCAGGAAGCGGCCATCTGAAAATTTTGGTGGAAGAAGTCCGCAAGGGTATCGCAGAGGCAGGAGGATACGGGGCAAGATATTACTGTACCGATATTTGCGACGGCGAGAGTCAGGGAACCGACGGTATCAACTACAGTCTGGCAAGCCGTGAGATGATTGCCAATATGATCGAGATCCACGCAAATGCCACACCCTTTGACGGCGGAGTATACTTGGCAAGCTGTGACAAAGGTATGCCTGCAAATCTGATGGGATTACTGAGAGTAAATGTTCCTTCCGTTGTTGTTCCTGGCGGAACTATGAACGCCGGCCCCGAGATGCTGACACTGGAACAGCTTGGAATGTACAGTGCACAGTACGAACGAGGCGAGATTGATGAGGATAGATTAAACTGGGCGAAGAACAATGCCTGCCCAAGCTGCGGTGCTTGTTCCTTTATCGGAACTGCTTCCACTATGCAGATTATGGCGGAGGCACTGGGACTTGCTCTTCCGGGAAGTGCACTGATGCCGGCAACCAGTCCTGATCTTCTGGCATTTGCAAGAGAGGCCGGAAAACAAGCAGTAAAGCTTGCAACCATGGAAAACATGCGTCCAAGTGATATTGTGAAAATGGAGAGCTTTGAAAATGCAATTATGGTACATGCTGCTGTGTCAGGAAGTACCAACTGTCTGCTTCACATTCCTGCAATTGCCCATGAACTTGGAATTGAACTTACAGGAGATACTTTTGACAGACTGCACAGAGGTGCCAAATATCTTCTGGATGTACGTCCTGCAGGACGCTGGCCGGCAGAGTGCTTCTATTATGCCGGCGGTGTTCCAGCCATTATGGAAGAGATTAAAGATCATCTCCATCTGGATGTAATGACCGTGACAGGCAAGACACTTGGAGAGAATTTAAAAGAGCTGAAAGAAAACGGATTCTATGAGCGCTGTGATAAATGGCTGCAGGAGTTTAATAAGCGATATGGCTGTAGCGTAACCAAAGAGGATATTATCAGACCTGCTGACAAGGCCATCGGAACAGACGGAAGCATCGCAATTCTGCGCGGCAACCTTGCTCCGGAAGGAGCTGTGATCAAGCACACAGCATGTCCAAAAGAAATGTTTAAGGCAGTACTTCGCGCAAGACCATTTGACAGTGAGGAAGAATGCCTGGATGCAGTCTTAAAGCATAAAGTAGAAAAAGGCGATGCCGTATTTATTCGCTATGAGGGACCGAAGGGAAGCGGTATGCCGGAGATGTTCTATACTTCAGAGGCCATCAGCAGTGATAAAGAACTGGGACGCAGCATTGCTCTGATTACAGACGGTCGTTTCTCCGGTGCGTCCACTGGTCCGGTAATCGGACATTGCAGCCCGGAGGCGGCAGACGGCGGCCCCATCGCTCTGGTGGAAGAAGGCGATCTGATCGAGATTGATGTGATGGAGCGGAAGTTAAACATTATCGGTATCGCAGGGGAAAAGAAGACTCTGGAAGAGATTGACCAAATCCTTGCAGAGCGTAAGAAAAACTGGCAGCCAAGAGAAATGCGTTACAAAACAGGCGTACTGCGCTTATTCAGCGAGCATGCAACAAGTCCAATGAAAGGTGCATATTTAGATTTCTAAAATGAAGTGCAAAAGAAAATCAGGAGGAGATATGGAACATAGAAATCCTTTAATCACAGGAAAACCTGATGCAAAATTTTTGGCAGTGGGCGAAATTATGCTGCGCCTGACCCCACCCAATTATGAGAAGATTCGTATGTCGAATTCTTTTGAGGTAAGTTACGGAGGCAGCGAGGCGAATATTGCACTGGCTTTGGCAAACCTGGGAGTGGACAGTACCTTTTTCACTGTTGTACCGAACAACAGCATCGGAAAAAGTGCGGTACGTATGCTTCGAAGCAATGATGTACACTGTACACCAGTGATTTTGACCACACCCCAGGAGACACCCACACACCGATTGGGAACCTACTATCTGGAGACTGGATATGGAATCAGGGCAAGCAAGGTAACTTATGACCGCAAGCACAGTGCCATCACAGAATATGATTTTTCAAAAGTGGATCTGGATACACTGTTAGACGGATTTGACTGGATTCATTTAAGTGGTATTACCCCAGCTCTGGGAGAAAATTGTCGAAAGTTAATCCTGGATTGTCTGGTAAAAGCAAAAGAAAAAGGTCTGACAGTCAGCTTTGACGGAAACTTCCGAAGCACCCTGTGGACCTGGGAAGATGCCAGAGATTTTTGTACACAGTGTCTGCCTTATGTAGATGTATTGCTTGGAATTGAACCATATCATCTTTGGAAAGATGAAAATGACCACAGCAAAGGTGATTACAAAGACGGCATTCCTCTTCAGCCGACATACAAACAGCAGGATGAGATTTTTCGGGAATTTGTCAAAAGATATCCAAATCTCAAAAGCATTGCCAGGCATGTCCGTTATGCGCACAGCGGAAGCGAAAACAGTCTGAAGGCATATCTGTGGTACGACGGACACACATTCGAAAGTAAGCTGTTTACATTTAATATATTGGATCGTGTAGGCGGAGGAGATGCATTTGCGTCTGGGCTGATTTATGCAATGCTTCATAATTACAAGCCTATGGACATGGTGAATTTCGCCGTTGCAAGCAGTGCCATTAAGCATACGATTCACGGAGATGCCAACATCACAGACGATGAACAGACTATCATTAATCTTATGAACATGAATTATGATATTAAAAGATAAATAATCGTGTTCAGTAGTGTTTTGCAGAGCTAATGCACAAAAAGCCCTTGAATGTCCGGATTCAAGGGCTGTTTTGCCAGGCATGCCTAAATATAGAGAATTCCCGTTTCGATGTCATTTAAAAATTCAGGACATTTAAACCGGTGAGTGATTGTCTGAAGGGAACGCATAGGTTCCGATATAAATTTATCCTTATGATAGACCAGATAAAAATTCCGGTTCCAGGCAGAATCTCCGTTGCAGATCACATGAATCAGTCCATTTTTCACTTCCTGTTCCACCAGACGAACAGAAATGGCAGAAATACATTGATTGTACAGAATGGCACTTTTAAATGCATCCAGACAAGTGGCTTCCCAGGAGATGTTATAGGAGATATTGTGCTTGATCAGATAATCCTCAAAAAGCTTTCTGGTACCGCTTCCTTTTTCCCGCATGACAAAATGATATTTGGACAATTCCTTTAAATGGATTTGTTTTTTCCGGGCAAGGGGATGGTCCATTGCCATGGCAAGCACAAGGAAATCATCCACCACAGGAATAGTGATCAGGTCAGGACTTGTAATGACACCCTCCACAAGTGCCACATCCAATTCTGAGTTCAGCAGCTTGTGCTCAATCAGACTGGTATTTGCCACGTATGCATAGGTGTTTAGCTGGGGATGTATCTTTTCGATATCATGGAAAGAAATATCTGGATCTGACTACAATTGACGGAGAAGTAGAGGGGCTTGGCAAAGGGGATAAGCTTCTTCTGGTATGTGCGAAAGGGAAACGTGCTTATTTAACACAAAACCGCTTAAAATATTACGGATATACCAATACGAAGGTGCTGGAAGGCGGTATGACCTTTACAGAAATTGACACAGACGAAGAGTAACACGTTATTCTGCCGCAGATTTGGCTGCAGGATGAAGCAAGGTTTTTATGAAAGCTACATATAAGACACTACATATTTATTACCTAAGGAGGAAACGAAGATGGCAACATTAACAATCAGTGCAGCAGATGAGAGGCGTGTAAAAGGAATGGGATTTCTGAGCAATAAGGGAACAGACAATTTTTCGGGACGTATTATTACAGTAAACGGTAAAGTGACAGCAGCACAGCAGCGCTGTATCGCAGAAGCAGCAGAGAAATTTGGAAACGGTATTCATCACAGATTCTACGAGGGATATCGTACCGTGAAGCTTCCCCACAAATTTAAAATTGCAGTGGGCGGATGCCCAAATAACTGTGTAAAACCAGATTTGAATGACCTGGGTATTATTGGACAGAGAATTCCAAACTTTGATGAGGATGAATGCAATGGATGTAAGAAATGTTCTGTTGAAAAAGTATGTCCTATGGGAGCTGCAAAAGTAGTGGACGGAATTCTTGAGATTGACAAAGATATCTGTAACAACTGCGGACGCTGCATCGGAAATTGTCATTTCGATGCACTGTCAGATGGTACATATGGATATAAGATTTATATCGGAGGACGCTGGGGCAAAAAGGTTGCACATGGCCGCACACTGAGCAAAGTATTTACCGATAAAGAAGAAGCAATGAAAGTAATTGAGAAAGCAATTCTTCTGTTCCGTGAGCAGGGCAAGACTGGTGAGCGTTTTGCTGCAACTATAGAGCGCCTTGGATTTGAGAATGTGGAGGCTCAGCTTCTGGCGGATGACTTATTGGAGAGAAAACAGCAGATTTTAGATGCCCAGCTGCATGTGACTGGTGGAGCAACCTGTTAATAAATAAGAAACAGATATATAACTGAATTAAAAAATGACCGTAGTATGTTGTATGACACACAACATATTTACGGTTATTTTTTTATTGTTTTCTAGAGCGTGTTTGAGAATTCTGCTGCAGAATGTGCACATGGGGAGAAAAAGAAGCAAACTGAACAAATGTGCAAAAGCTGAAAAAAAGATTATGAACAAATGTGCAATGAATGAGAAAATGTTGAATCGAAAATTGGAATGTGTTAGGATACAATCAGAAAGAGAAAGACCTGATTGGAAAATCAAGAAAGTATTGTGCAAATCCCGGGAAAAATATTTGCAGATGGACATCAAATGGGAATCTCTAAAAAATCAAAAGCAAAGGAGAAGTCTGATTAATGAATATTTTAGTGATGGACGTAGGCACATCAAGTATGAGAGGCGTGCTGCTTACACATGAAGGAAAAGAATTAGTGGAAAAGCAGCATTTGTACAGCGTTTCTTATATGGAAAACAGTTGGGTGGAGCAAAGTCCTTCTGATTGGGAGAATGCGCTATATGGCATTATGAAGGAAGTGTCTGCAGAATCCGAGAAGAATGGATGGAAAATTGATGCAGTGACGATGACATCCCAGAGATCCTCGGTGATTCCGGTAGATAAGTCCATGCGTCCTTTGTGTAATGCAATTATGTGGCAGGACAAGAGAACAAATGGAATTTGCGAAGCATTGAATTCGAAAAATGAGAAGGTATTTTCATTGTGCGGTTCCAGAGTTAATCCGGTGTTTTCGGCAAGCAAGATGACATGGATCAGGGAACAGCGTCCGGAAATTTACCAAAAAACATATAAGTTTATGGTAATCCCGGATTATCTCAATTACTTAATGACAGGTAATGTGTGTACAGATTATACATATGGCAGCCGCTCACTTTTGATGAACCTTCATACTCATGAATGGGATCCTCAGTTGCTGGATATTTTCCGGGTTGAGAGAAAAAAACTGTGCGATCTGGTAGAACCAGGTAGTATCTGCGGAACCATAACAAAGGAATTTTCGGAGCTGACCGGATGTCCGGAAGGGATACCTGTTATCACAGCAGGCGGAGATCAGCAGTGTGGTGCCATCGGCCAGGGAGTTGTAAAGAAAGGAGTTTTATCGGTTACTGCAGGTACCGGTGGATTTTTGATCACGGCCACAGACGAGGTACCGGAAAATCTTGAGCAGGATGTAATCTGTAATTTCTCTTCTATAAAAGGGCAATATATTCTGGAATCCAGTGTTTTAACCTGTTGTTCAGCATTTGACTGGTTTAGAAGAGAATTTTATAAAGGTTGCAGCTACGATGAGGTGAATGCGGAAGTGGCATCTTCACCAGTTGGGTCCAATGGATGCTTATGTGTACCATATTTTCAGGGAAGATCAACGCCGGACTGGAATAACATGGCAAAGGGAATATTTGCGAATGTGACACTGGGAACATCGAAAGCGGATATGCTGAGAAGCCTGCTGGAAGGAATCTGCTATGAGATTGGAAATGGAATTGATACCATGCGAAAATATCTTAACATTTCAGATATCTATGTTAATGGAGGGCTTACCAACAGTGCAGCGTTTAACCAAATCCAATGTAATGTATACGAAAGCAAAATTATTCGCCGTGGAAAAGCCGATGCAACTGCAAGAGGGGCATTGATGGTGGCAGCGGCAGCACTGGGAGCTTATGGTTCCGTAGAAGAAGCATTTAAAGAGATTGGACAAAACGATGAAGTAAAAGTCTATCTGCCTCAAGAGGAATATGCATTACAGTACGAAAAATGCAGAGCGCAGATGAATCGTTTATATAAGAAAGTTTGGGGCGGAGAATTGAAAAATGGAGAATTTGAGTTCCGTGTTTGATCTTAATATTTGTAAGCAGTAGAAAGCGAGGAGAAATTTTATGAGTACAGTAATAGGACTGATCGGCCTGTGTGCAGCAATTGGTTTTCTGGTTTATATGGCATTTAAAGGACACGGTATCATTGTTGTGGCACCAATCGCCGCGATGATTGCAATTTTATTTGCCTATGGTTTGAAAGGTCACTTTATGGCATCCTATACAATTACGTATATGGAAGGATTTGCAAATTACGCAAAGAATTATTTTCCAATCTATTTGCTTGGCGCAGTATTTGCAAAGCTGATGGATATCACAGGAAATGCATTGTCAATTGCACAGTTTTGTACGGAGAAACTGGGAAAATCACGTGCCGTTCTTTCTGTAGTTTTGACATGTGCAATCCTCACCTATGGAGGAGTTTCCCTGTTTGTTGTAGCCTTCGTTATGCTTCCTGTGGCAACAGCATTATTTAGAGAAGCAGATATACCCAAACGACTGATTCCGGGATGTATTGCATTGGGAGCATTTACCTTCACAATGACAGCGCTTCCAGGTAGTCCGCAGGTACAAAATACAATTCCAATGCAGTATTTTGGAACAGATTCCTTTGCTGCACCGGGTCTTGGAATTATTGCATCTGTGATTATGTTTATCGGAGGAATGATGTGGTTAACACGCCGTACCAATAAAGCGAAAGCGGCCAAAGAGGGCTATGGCAGGCATGACGACAAGCCGGAGGAAATGAATGGAAATATTCCCGGTATTTTTATGGCAGTACTTCCTATTCTGATTATTTTGGTAGTAAATCTGGTTCTTTCCAAAGTGGTCTATCCTTCACTGGATGGTTCTTATATGGAAGAAGAATTTGGTACAACATTGGCTGCCAACAGCGGTACCTGGAGTGTGTTGATTGGTATGTTGATTTCCATCCTGTTTCTTCTTGTATGTAACGTCAATAAGATTAAAGGAAAAGTAAAAGATGGTTTAAAGGTGGCTTCCATTGACTCTCTGACACCGCTGGCAAACAGTTGTGCAGTAGTTGGGTTTGGCTCAGTAGTAAAGGTACTTCCTGTTTTTGCAGTGGTTTCAGGAGCTGCGCTTAGCTTATCTGCCATTCCCCTTTTGAGTGAGGTGATTTCCGTTAATCTTTTGTGTGCAATGACCGCATCAGCGTCTGGAGGACTCAGTGCTGCGTTGGAGGTAATGGGAGATACGTTTTTGGCATCCGGTATTGATCCGGAGGTGCTGCACCGTCTGGCTTCTATTTGTTCCGGAGGTCTGGATAACCTTCCATATAACGGGGCAACAGTGACAGTCCTGGCATTGTGTGGAATGACACATAAAGATTCCTATCTGGATATGTTCGTTGTAGCCACAATTATTCCAATCGTAGCCTCTCTGGTAGTCATGGTTTTAGGCTCTATGGGATTATGTTTCTAAAAATGGAATGAGTTGCACATATGTGCGGAAAATGAGAAAATGTTGAAAAATCACAGAATAAATGCTATGCTGATGACAGTTAAAAAAGCTAACGGAGTGAAAGGAGCAGGAAAATGTATAGTGTTCATAAAAATCCAATCGGAATTTATGAAAAGGCACTGCCAAATTCTTTTACATGGGAAGAAAAATTTAAGGCAGCGAAAAAAGCTGGATTTGACTATATGGAGTTGTCCATTGATGAATCAGATGAAAGGCTGAAAAGGCTGGACTGGACAGACGAAGAGATTGAAAATATTCGCTCCATTATGAGATATGAGGGGATTTCCTTTCCCACCATGTGTCTGAGCGGCCACAGGAAATATCCATTCGGAAGCAAAGATCCGCAGATCAGGGAAAAGGCCATGGAAATCATGGAAAAGGCAATTAATCTGGCAGTGAAGCTGGGAATCCGCTGTATTCAGCTTGCTACTTACGATGTGTATTATGAAGAATCCGATGAAGAGACAAAGAAGCTGTTTTTAGAGGGAATGAAGGAGGCTGTAGCCATGGCCTCCAGAGCGGGAGTGATTCTTGCCATGGAGATTATGGATACACAATTTGTTGGAACTATCGTTCGCGCCCTTCATTACCTGAAGGAAATCCCATCTCCTTACTTCAAAATTTATCCAGACATGGGAAACTTAAGCAATTTCAGCAATGATGTGACTGGAGAATTTGAGATTGGCATTTCAGAAACTGTGGCAATTCATGTGAAAGAAACCAAGCCGGGTGTATTTAAAGAAGTACCTTTTGGAGAAGGGGAAGTCAAATTTGTGGAGATCTTTAAGAAATTAAAAGAACTGAATTATCAGGGAATGTTCTTAATTGAGATGTGGGCTGACAACAGCGGATACCAGTCCATGGAGCAGGCAACAGAGAAAATCGCCGATGCATATCGTTTTGTAACAGAGAAAATGAAGCAGGCAGGAATGGAATTATAGGAGGATATGATGAAAAAGAAAGTACTGGCAGAGCTGGAAAAGTGTTATTCAATCGCTCCTTTGCAGTATCAGGGAGCACCCCATATTCTGGTGGCGGCAGAAAAGACAGATCGTTGCATCTTATTTGATGCACAGGGAAAGGAAAAGGCGACGGTATGGGAAGGACCCGGAGGGGTTATGACCATGGTTCAGGTTCCGGGAACGGACGGTCAGTTTCTGGCGACTCACAAATTTTATTCACCCAATGATTCTAAGGAAGCAAAGATTATCATTGCAACACCAGATGGAAATGGCAAATGGGAGATTCGTACGCTGGTAGAGTTGCCTTTTGTTCACCGCTTTGATATTTTGACAAGCAACGGTAAAAATTATTTGATTGCCTGTACCTTAAAGTCTGGTCATGAATATAAAGACGACTGGTCCAATCCAGGAAAGGTTTATGCTGCACAGCTTCCGGAAGATTTGACGGGATTTGGCAGTGATCATCAGTTAGAGCTTCAGGTTCTTAAAGATGGAATGTTGAAAAATCACGGATATTATAAGGTAAGAGAAGGAAACTTGGAATCCTCATTGGTCTGCAGCGATAATGGCGTGTTCCGATTCTATCCGCCTGAGGAGACAGAGGATACATGGACTATCGAGCAGCTTTTAGATACACCGGCGAGTGACGCCACTATGGTGGATTTGGATCAGGATGGGGAGAAAGAGCTGGTGGTATTGTCTCCATTCCACGGCACAGATATTAAGATTTACAAAAAAATGCAGGAAGAATATCAAGCCGTGTATGAATATCCGGAAAAGGCAGAATTCCTTCACGCAATCTGGAGTGGCAGCCTGAACGGTAAGCCTGTAGCGGTAATCGGACATCGAAAAGGAGCAAGACGTTTGATGGCATTTACCTGGAGTGAGGAGAAGAACAATTATACTTTCAAAACTCTGGACGAGGACTGCGGACCAGCCAATGCTTATGGATATTCTCTGGACGGCAAAGATATCCTCATTGCCACAAACCGGGAAATCAATGAAATTGCCATGTATACTTTTTAGATATAAATTCAATGGGGAAAAGATGGAATGGAAGCCGTTCACAATGCGGTAGTGCTGGAAGAGGTTGCCAAAATGGCAGCGCGCACCGAAACAATCAATCCCCGTGTACAGGAAGCTCCCCAGGGATTGAAAGACAAACATTATTATAGAAAACATGGCGCTAATGCCTATTATGGACAGGGAAAATAAGGTTTCATGTTAAGGAGGAAAGGATTATGAGTAAAGTTAACGATATTACAAGAGAAAGCTGGATTATGAGCACATTTCCAGAGTGGGGAACCTGGCTGGTAGAAGATATTGAGAGTGAAGTTGTAGAACCGGGAAATGTTTCCATGTGGTGGCTGGGATGTACTGGTATCTGGATGAAGACACCGGGAGATGCAAATATTACCATTGACCTTTGGTGTGGTAATGGAAAACGTACTCACGGTGACGGAAAAATGAAACCGGGCCATCAAATGGCAAATATGTGCGGCGGAAGAGCGATGCAGCCAAATTTAAGAAACATTCCATTTGTAATCGATCCATTTGCCTTTAAGAAAGTTGACGCAGTACTTGCCACACATTATCATCAGGATCATATGTCTGCAGAGTGGGCAGCTCATGTGATTCAGTCTGGTATGACAACTACAGATGAAAACGGAAAAGAAATTCCAGTTCCATTTATTGGCCCAAAGAAGTCAGTAGAGACATGGGTTGGCTGGGGAGTACCAAAGGAACGCTGTATTACTGTAAAACCTGGCGATGTGATTAAGGTTAAAGATATTGAAATTGTCTGTTTAGACAGCTTTGACAGAACCTGTATTGTGACAACAGACCGTACTGATGAAAGCAGGGAAGAATTGACAGGTGTATGCCCTACAGATATGGATGATAAGGCAGTAAACTATCTGCTGAAAACACCAGGCGGAAACATTTATCACAGTGGAGATTCTCATTTCTCTATTTACTTTGCGAAGCACGGAAAGGATTATCCCATTGATGTTGCATTTGCATCATTTGGAGAAAACCCAATCGGTATGCAGGACAAGATGACGTCTATTGATGTACTTCGGATGGCAGAAAACCTGCAGTGTAAAGTTGTTATTCCGATTCATTGGGATGTCTGGACAAACTTCCAACCGGACTGCAATGAAATTGAGTTGCTTTATAATTTCAAGAAAGAACGCAATGAGTATACGTTTAAGCCATACTACTGGCAGGTAGGAGGAAAATACACCTACCCGGCAGATAAGGATAAGAAATATTATCATCACAGACGCGGTTTCGAGGATTGTTTCGAGGCACCGCAGAATATTCCATTCCGTTCCTGCTTATAAAGAATTCGACAAAGAAAAAAATAGAGAAACAGTAACAAATTCTACTGTTCTTGCAGAATGGCTGCTGTTCTTTTGGTTTACAAAAGAAAAAGAATCTGGTAAATTTATGGAAGAAAGGATGGTAGCTATGGAAGATATCAGGAATTATGAATCAATGAGCGTGCAGGAAAAATGGAATATTTTGGCGACCGTTGCGAATCTATATTACAATTCGGAATTGACGCAGAATCAAATTGCGGAAAGACTGTATACGTCCAGGTCAAAGGTTTCCAGAATGCTGAAAGAAGCCAGAGATTTGGGAATCGTAGAGATTTATATTCGGGAGCCGTGGGAAAGAAATCTTGAATATGAGAAAAATTTAAAAGAAACGTTTGCCTTAAAAAATGTTCGTGTGATAACCATAAAAGATTCTGACAGAGAAAATGGACTTCAGAAAATAGCGGAAGCAGCATCCTATTATTTGGATTCTATTGTGAAGCAGGGGATGGTAGTGGGGATCTCATGGGGAAATACCCTTTACCGCATTGTAAAATATATCAGTACAAATAACAGAAAAAATATCCCGATTACAGTTGTTCCAATCATGGGCGCGGCAAACATTAAAAGTCCGGAAAAGGACGCCATGGATCTTGCAAAAGATCTGGCTTCCGCATACGGTGGAAAATATCAGTATATTTACGCACCTCTGTTTGTTAATAACAAGGCATTAAAAGACAGTCTGGTTCAGGAAGAAAATATTAAAAACGTCCTTGAGCTGTCCGCCAATGCCGATACCATATTGACAAGCGTAGGTTCTATTGTCTACAAATCCTGGAACAATTACTTAAGTGTAAAAACATTGGAAACGTTAGAAGCAAAAGGTGCTGTGGGACATATTGGAGGTCATTTCTATGATATTCAGGGAAGAGAGCTGGAAACCACTCTGGCAGAGAGAATGATTGGTATCAGCCTTGACGATATCCGAACCTGTAGAGAAGTTGTCTGTGTTGCCTATGGAGAAAGCAAAGCGGAAGCAATCTTAGGTGCAATGAGAGGGGAGCTGCTTAACACTCTGGTCATTGATGAAAAGTGCGCACAGAGAATATTTGAACTTATAAAAGAGACGGTATGATTATGAAACAGTGGGAAGAGATTCTCACTGTTTTTTGCCATACATTGTTCCATTCATGTATAAATGTCGGAAAAATGTTCATAATCCTATGAGAGCTTAAAGACAAAAATATGAAGGAGTGTGGATTATGGCAAAGAGTAAGAAGAAAGAATTGGAACGGTTAAAGTTAAATCAGCTTACCCCTGAGGAACAGCTAAAATACGAGATTGCCGAGGAGCTGGGCCTTTTAGATCAGGTGTTGGCGGAGGGGTGGAAAAGCCTTTCGGCAAAAGAGACAGGACGCATTGGAGGAATGATGACTAAACGCAGAAAAGAGTCTACAAAATCGTTGTAAAGGTTTTCAAACTCAAGTATAATATTACTGAAAGTACGGCACGTTGAAAGAGCCGGGGAAAACTACGTTCATGAAAAAGTAGGAAAGTGGATTCTGAATGTCCGCTTTACTGCGTAACAGGAGGATTTTGTGGCAGAGAGAACGAAAGATTTTGTAAAGTTAGAAAATATTACAAAGGTATACGGGAAAGGTGAGATACAGATTAAAGCCGTGGACGGCATCAATTTCTCCATTGATAAAGGTGAATTTGTGGTAATCGTGGGTCCAAGCGGGGCTGGAAAGACCACGGTGTTGAATATTTTGGGGGGAATGGACAGTGCCACCTCCGGCTGTGCCTGGGTGGATGGACAGGACATTGCCAGATACAATTCCAGACAGCTTACCGGATACCGTAGAGAAGATATCGGATTTGTGTTCCAGTTCTACAATCTGGTGCCCAATCTTACCGCACTGGAAAATGTGGAGCTGGCGCTGCAGATCTGTAAAAATCCGCTGAATGCACAGGAAGTGCTAAGAGAAGTGGGGCTTCAGGAACGCCTTGGCAATTTTCCTGCTCAGCTATCCGGTGGAGAGCAGCAGCGTGTTTCCATTGCCAGAGCTCTGGCGAAGAATCCCAAGCTGCTTCTCTGTGATGAACCTACAGGCGCGTTGGATTATCAGACTGGTAAGGCGATTCTGAAATTGCTGCAGGATATGTGCCGGGAGAAGGGCATGACGGTGATTGTAATCACTCATAACTCTGCGCTGGCGCCCATGGCAGATCGGGTAATTAAGATCAAGAATGGAAAGGTGTCATCCATGCAAATGAATGATAATCCTATGCCTGTCGAAGAAATTGAATGGTAGGTTGCATATGAAGAAGGCATTGAGAAAAGATTTTTGGATGGAAATCCGCAAAAGCTATGCCCGCTTCATTTCAATCTTTTTGATTGTTGCATTGGGTGTGGCGTTTTTTTCTGGAATTCAGGCAGCGTCTCCGGATATGAGGTATTCGGGAGATGCTTATTTTGATGAAAAGAAATTGATGGATTTAAAGGTGGTCAGCACCATGGGACTTACCCAGGAGGATGCAGATGCCATGGAAGAGCTGGAGGGAGTGAAGCAAGCCGTACCGGCTTACAGTACCGATGTACTGTGCGGCGAGGACGCCGAGCAGGTGGTGCTTCATGTGGAAAGTCTCCTCACAGAGATGAATCTTCTTACAGTGGAGCAGGGACAGCTTCCAAGTAAAAAAGGGGAATGCTTCTTAGACAGTGATTTTCTGGAGGAGTTTTCCTATGAGATCGGAGATACTATTGAGCTTCATGAGGATGATGATGAACTTCTGGCAAAGAAGAAATTTACCATTGTAGGTGCAGGAGAATGTCCTATGTACATATCCTTTGCCAGAGGAAATACCACTCTGGGTTCCGGTGAGGTCAGCGGGTTTGTCTATGTGACGGAGGACAGCTTTGACTCTGATGTGTTTACCCAGGTTTATGTGGAGGTGGAAGGAGCCAGAGAGCTTTTAAGCCACAGTAATGCGTATGAGGAGCTGGTAGAGCAGGTGGAAAAACGTCTGGAGGGAATCCAGGATATCCGTTGCCAGATCCGTCATGATGAAGTGGTGGAAGAGGCTAACGAAAAGCTGGAGGACGCCCGAAAGGAACTGGAAGACGGCCGTAAGGAAGCTGATGAGAAGCTTGCCGATGCCAAAAAGGAACTGGAAGATGCTGAGAAAAAGCTGGCAGATGGTCAGGAAGAATACGACGACGGCGTCCGTCAGCTGGAGGATGGAAAGAAGGAGCTGGAGGATGGCAAAAAACAATTGGAAGATGGTCGCAAGGAATATACCGACGGCCTTTCCAAACTCAGTGCTGCCCGGCTGGAACTAAATTCTCAGCAGATGAAGCTGAATGAATCCAAGAAGGAGTTAAACGATGGATGGAGTCAGCTCAATGCGGGAAAGATTCAGTTGGATACCCAGCAGCATGAGCTGGATCAGAATCAGAAGAAGCTGGATGAGCAGCAGGCCACACTGAATGAACAGCAGGTCACATTAAATACAAGGCAGGAAGAGTTAAACAGCAGCCAGCAACAGTTAGAGGAACAAAAACAGCAATTGCAGCAGCAGCGACAGGAGCTGGAGGTTCAAAAAAGCGAGGCTTTGGCAGGTGTCACGGACCCGTCTATGCAGCAGTCTATTCTGGCACAATTTGCCCAGATGGAAAGTCAGCTGACGGCAGCCGAAAGCCAGATTGAAGATGGACAGCAGCAAATCAAGGAGTGGCAAAAGCAGATTGATGAGGGTCAAAAACAGATTAATGAGGGTCAGGAACAGATTATTAAGGCTCAGATGCAGATTAATGAAGGCCAGAATCAGTTAAACGAAGCTTATGCGGAATTAAATGAGAAGACTCAGGAGTTGAATGCAGGTCAGCTTCAGTTAAACAGTGGCCAGCTGCAGATTGACAACGCTTTGATAGAGATTAATAATAATCAGAGAAAGCTGGAGGATGCCGCCAGAGAGATTGAAGAAAATGAAGAGAAAATCAAGGATGGCGAGACAGAGATTGAAGAAAATGAACAGAAATTAGAAGATGCGAAAAAGGAACTGAAAAAGGGACGAAAGAAGCTGAAGGACGGTCAGAAGAAGTACGAAGATGCCAAGGCAGATGCAGAGGAGACTATCGCAGACGGTCAGCGGGAGATTATCGACGCCCAGAAGGAGCTGGATGATCTCAACGATCCGGAGTGGATGATTTCCAACCGGGATTCCCTGCCGGAGTACAGTGGCTTCGGAGACAATGCTGACCGTATTCACAACATCGGCCAGGTATTCCCGGTGCTGTTTTTCCTGGTGGCAGCTTTAATCAGTCTTACCACCATGACTCGTATGGTGGAGGAGCAGAGGACTCAGATTGGAACGCTGAAAGCATTGGGTTATCGAAAGGTAGACATTGCGTCTAAATATCTGATGTATGCGCTGACTGCCACTGTGGGAGGAAGTATTCTGGGAGTTCTCATTGGCGAGAAGCTTTTGCCTTATATTATCATTATCTCCTATGGCATTATGTATATCCATATGCCGGCAATTGTGATTCCTTATGAGTTGAAATATTCTCTGATCGCTTCCGGTGCAGCATTGGCGTGTACCGTTCTGGCAGCTTTGTCTTCCTGCTATAAGGAGTTGTTGGAGACACCAGCCTCTCTCATGAGGCCGCCCACTCCGAAAGCGGGCAAGCGAGTACTTTTGGAGCGGATTTCCTTCTTGTGGAAACATCTGAACTTTACATGGAAAGCTACGGTGCGGAATTTATTCCGCTATAAGAAGCGATTCTTGATGACAGTATTCGGTATTGGAGGCTGTATGGCGTTGCTGCTGGTAGGCTTTGGCCTGAGGGATTCCATTATGGATATCGGAGATTTACAATATAAGGAAATTCAGCGGTACGATGGGATTGTTCTGGCAGACGAAGATGCCAGCGGCAGTGCGAAGAAGGCGCTGGAGGCGGCCATGGAGGATGAGGAAGGAATCCGTGAATATACCCGGCTGTTTTTCCAGAAGATGGATGCCAAAAACGGCAAAAAGGTTCGAGCCCTCTATTTGTATGTTCCGGAGGACGTGGAGAATTTCTCCGAGTTTGTCACCTTCCGTGACCGGGTTACTCAGGAAGAATTCTCTTTGGACGATGAAGGACTGATTCTTTCCGAGAAGACTGCCAGGCTTCTGGAACTGGAGGTGGGTGATACCGTCACTCTTCAGGAGGAAGGCAAGAAAGGTCTGGAGGTGAAGGTTTCAGCCATCTGTGAGAATTACATGCAGCATTATGCCTACATGACACCCGCTCTCTATGAAAAATGTTATGGAAGAGAACCGGAATATAATGATTTGCTCTTTACTTTAAACGGGGAATATCAGGATCAGGAAGAGGAAGTGGGCAGGAGGATACTGAAACAGGAAGGGGCTGTCAGCATCAGCTATACCAGCAGTATTGCAGCTCAGATTGAGGATATGCTGGGAGCGCTGGATCTTGTTATTGTGGTGCTGATTATCTCAGCCGGACTTTTGGCATTTGTTGTTTTATACAACTTAAACAACATCAACATCACAGAGCGGAAGCGTGAGCTTGCCACCATCAAGGTGCTGGGCTTTTACGATATGGAGACATCGGCTTATGTATTTCGCGAAAATGTGATTCTTACATTATTTGGAGTGGGGGCAGGCATTGTCCTTGGAATCCTGCTTCATCAGTTTGTTATTGTGACGGTGGAAGTGGATGCCTGCATGTTCGGCAGAAATATTAACCTGCCAAGTTTTCTTTACAGTGCACTGTTTACCATTGGTTTTTCCGCTTTTGTAAATATGGTCATGCATTTTAAGTTAAAGAAGATTGACATGGTGGAGAGTCTGAAGAGTGTAGAATAGTTTATGAAATTATCCGGCGGGAAGTCGGCGGTGGGTGAGAGATTGCCTCCGCTTAAACTCCGCCGGATTTTTGTGCCGAAAAGGATTGTCTTAATCCTGAAAGGTAAGGGGCTGATTAGTGAGCCGGATTGAAAATGGTATTTTAATTTGGATAAATTTATGAAAGGTTTTTATTCCATGCATTATTTTGACTTGGTATTTCGTCTAATAGATATAAAAGACAACAAAAAACAAAAAGCATAACGGAAAAGGAGGCGAAAAAGTTGCGAAAATTGATACGTAAGGCCCAGAAGGGAGACGGGGAGGCGTTTATTGAGCTGATGGAGCTTCACAAAGAGAATATGTACAAGGTAGCCTGCTCTTATCTGAGAAGTGAAGCAGACATTGCAGATGCGATGCAGCAGACCATTTTGGATAGTTTTGAGAAGATTGGCACGCTGGAGCAGCCCCGGTATTTTAAAACATGGCTGATTCGGATTCTGATTAATAATTGTAACGATATGCTTCGGGAGAGCAAGAAGGTATTGCCTATGGATGAGATAAGGGAAATGGAATGGGAAAATCCTCAGACGGATTTAATGGAATTTTTGGATACATTGGATTCCCTGGATGAAAAATACCGTACCATATTGATTTTGTACTATGTGGAAGGTTTTAAAATCAGGGAGATTGCCCAATTGCTGAAAATTAATGAGAGTACGGTAAATTCCAGGCTGCAGAGGGGGAGAAGCTGCTACCGGGAGGTGTTGGAGCATTCCATAGGATGAGGTTATAATCCGGAAAAGACAAAAACGGATAAGAATAAGGAGGTTATCATGGAATATAGAGATAGAAGAAATGATGAATTAAAAGAACGATTGTCAACGGGTATTACTCTGACAGACACAGTCAATGAGAAAGTGGAGGAAGCTTATGCGCAGATTCGAAGACAGGGTCAGGCTGGAAAAGTGAAACACTACAAAAGACCGAGAAAGACTGTGGTACTTTTGGCTGCATGTGTCGGTGTCATGGCTACTTCTGTTTTAGTGGCGGCGGCCACTGGATTTTTCACACGGGATACCCAGATGGAGGAAGATATGCTGACGTATGCCTTTGATTTGGATTATGATTTGAAACCAGGCACATTCGAAGTGATTGCCCAATACATACCGGAAGGCTACGTGGAGGGAGACACGAACAAATACTGGCCGGAGGATAACTGGGGACATGGGTTTACCCTTATGCCTATTTTAAATACAGCAGATTTGGAGCGGGAAGGCAACAAGATTCAGGAAAACAATGTGGAAAATGTGGAGCATGCTACCTTAAGCGGCATGGAAGCAGATGTTATCACGTTTAAGGAAGCAGACAGGTATGAAGCCCCAACAGTGATTTTCCTGTTTAATCCCCAGGAGGGCTATGTGTTGGAAGTGTGGGGAGATTACAACGTGCCTCAGGAAGAATTGGTGAAGGTGGCAGACAGTCTGACGGTGGAGCGGATTGGAGATGCAGAATACGATTCTGAGGAAGAGAAGGCACGGGCAGCGGAAGAATTGCAGCAGGAGGAAAGCTTGCAGGCTGAAATAGAGGAAATCAACAGCCGCGGCGTGGCAGCGGAGCATGTGATTCCTGTGGGGACTGCCTATACCTTGGAGCGTGAAAACTCCAGAAAGACCTTTACTGTGGAAGAGGCAGAGATTACAGATACGTTAGAGAACTATGACACAGGCAATTTCTATGATTATTCTCTGGTGGAGCCATGGCTTTTGGAAGACGGAAGTCTTAGACCTTACACTCGCCAGCATTATGAGAACGATACGTTATTGGACGAAGAGACTGTGGAGCAGTGCTTCCTGCGCGTCAAGGTGAAGGTATCCCAGGAGCTGTTGGAAGGAGCTGAGGACTGGGATAGAGAGGTGGCGTTGGATGCCCGTATTCAGAGACTTGGCGACTTTCAGGGAAACAGCTATCAGTGGCCGACGGACTATTACCAGCCAGTGCCAAGCGAACACAATTTTCTTCATATAGACGACAATTGTGTATACTTAGACCAGCCGGCAAATCTGGAGGGAGAAGAGCGTGCTCATTCCTTCTTCTGGAGAACTATGGATGACGGTGAGGAGCTTGAATATGAAATTATCTTTGTTCTGGATAAGGATTTAAGCCAGTCAAATCTGGCCTTGAGTTTCAATGCATTTGCCAATCCGGGAACTGCGGAAGGAATCTTCTTTTCCATTTTCTAAAGGATTTTCAAGATTTCTTCCTTGACAAACGGAATAATTCCTACTATGATAATGTAACAAGAAAAAGGTGGAGAGAAAGAGGAGTATATTCATAACCCTCACAGAGAGGAATATTCATCGGCTGTAAGGTATTCCAGGTAGTGTGAATAGAAGGTAGCTTTTGAACCGGGAGGCTGAACAGTGTTCGTGTGGGAATATCCGTACATTTAAGTAGGCTTTCACGACTCATCCCCGTTACAGGATGGAAGAGATGTATGTGAATGATGTGACAGAAGTTGATGGAGCAGTGTCTTTATACTGAGACGATTCACATATAACAAAGGTGGTACCGCGATAACACGCCCTTTGCAGCGAACAGATAGCTGCAAGGGGCTTTTTTCATCTATTTATAACCATCAATCCTACTATAATAAATTAAACACAACAAGGAGTGAAATCATGGCAAAAGAACTTGCGAAAACCTATGATCCTAAGGACATAGAAGACAGATTGTACCAGAAATGGATGGACAACGGCTATTTCCACGCCAAAGTAAATCCTGATAAGAAACCGTTTACCATCGTTATGCCCCCGCCCAACGTTACCGGACAGCTTCACATGGGGCATGCATTGGACAACACCATGCAGGATATTCTCATTCGTTTCAAGAGAATGCAGGGATATGAGGCACTGTGGCAGCCGGGAACAGACCATGCAGCCATCGCCACAGAGGTGAAGGTCATTGAGAAGCTGAAAGAACAGGGAATCGACAAGGATGAAATTGGAAGAGAAGAGTTCTTAAAGCATGCGTGGGCATGGAAAGAGGAATACGGCAACCGAATCATCAATCAGTTGAAGAAGCTTGGCTCCTCCGCCGACTGGGAGAGGGAACGTTTCACCATGGATGAGGGATGCTCCAAGGCAGTAGAAGAAGTATTTATTAAATTGTATGAGAAGGGATATATCTACAAGGGAAGCCGAATCATTAACTGGTGTCCTGTATGCCAGACCTCCATTTCTGATGCAGAGGTGGAGCACGTAGATCAGGCAGGCCATTTTTGGCATATCAAGTATCCAATCGTAGGAAGTGAGAATGAATATGTGGAAATTGCCACGACACGTCCTGAGACGTTACTGGGCGATACTGCTGTTGCTGTCAATCCGGAGGATGAAAGATATACTCATCTTATCGGAAAGATGTTGAAGCTGCCTCTCACAGACAGAGAGATTCCGGTGATTGCAGACGAGTATGTAGATAAGGAATTTGGAACCGGATGTGTTAAGATTACACCGGCTCATGACCCCAATGACTTTGAGGTGGGAAGACGTCACAACCTGGAAGAAATTAACATTATGAACGATGACGCTACCATCAACGAGAAGGGCGGCAAGTATGCGGGAATGGACCGCTACGAGGCCAGAAAAGCCATGGTAGCTGATCTGGAAACGCAGGGGCTTTTGGTAAAGGTGGCAGATCACACTCACGCAGTTGGAACTCACGACAGATGTAAGACTACCGTAGAGCCAATGATCAAACCCCAGTGGTTTGTAAAAATGGACGAGATGGCAAAAGCTGCCATTCAGACATTAAAAGACGGCAACCTGAAATTTGTACCAGAGCGTTTTGATAAGACATATCTGCACTGGCTGGAGAATATCCGTGACTGGTGTATTTCCCGTCAGCTTTGGTGGGGACACAGAATTCCGGCTTACTACTGTGACGAGTGCGGTGAGACTGTGGTAGCCAAGGGGGTGCCGGAAAAATGCCCGAAATGCGGCTGCACTCATCTGACACAGGATGAGGATACACTGGATACCTGGTTTAGTTCTGCCCTGTGGCCATTTTCCACACTGGGATGGCCGGAAAAAACACCGGAGCTTGAGTACTTTTATCCCACAAACGTGCTTGTAACTGGCTATGATATCATTTTCTTCTGGGTAATCCGTATGGTATTCTCCGGTCTGGAGCAGACAGGAGAGACACCCTTTGACCATGTTCTGATTCACGGATTGGTTCGCGACTCCCAGGGACGCAAGATGAGTAAATCTCTGGGTAATGGTATTGATCCTCTGGAGGTGATTGATAAATATGGTGCTGATGCGCTGAGACTGACACTGATGACTGGTAATGCACCTGGAAATGACATGCGTTTCTATTGGGAACGTGTGGAGGCCAGCCGTAATTTCGCCAACAAGGTATGGAATGCGTCCCGATTCATTATGATGAACCTGGAAGGAAAGACTGTGACAGAGCCGTCACTTGATCAGCTTCAGGAAGCAGACCGTTGGATTTTGTCTGGATTAAATACATTGGTACAGGAAGTTACCGATAATATGGAGAAGTTTGAACTGGGAATCGCAGTTCAGAAGATTTATGATTTCATCTGGGATGAATTCTGTGACTGGTATATTGAAATGGCTAAAATCCGTATCTGGGCAGCAGAGTCTGATCCAGAGGCAGCTAATGTGGCTTTATGGACATTACGTACCGTCTTGACGGAAGCACTGAAGCTTCTTCATCCATATATGCCGTTTATCACGGAGGAGATTTATTGCACTCTTCTGCCAGAAGAAAAATCCATTATGATTTCTCAGTGGCCGGTGTATAAAGAGGAGTGGAACTTCCCACAGGAAGCTGCTATGCTGGAGCATATAAAGGAAGTGGTAAAAGGCGTGCGTAATGCCCGTGCAGAGATGAATGTACCACAGAATAAAAAGACAAAAGTCTATATTGTGGGCGCCGACAGTGAGACATGTCGACAGTTTGAGACATTGAAGCAGACCTATGCTGCTCTGGCCCATGCCACAGAGGTTCTGGTACAGTCTGATAAAGACGGTATTGGAGCAGATGCAGTTTCTATCGTGGTACACAACGCAGTTGTTTATCTGCCGCTGGATGAGCTGGTAGATATGGAAAAAGAGAAGGAACGCCTTCTGAAAGAACAGGAAAGACTGAGGAAAGAAATTGCAAGAGCACAGGGCATGTTGAATAACGAGAAGTTTGTATCCAAGGCTCCGGCAGCAAAAGTGGAAGAAGAAAAAGCAAAATTGCAAAAATATAAAGACATGATGGAAAAGGTTACGGTTCAACTGGAAACCATGAACAGATAAGACAGATGAAATCTGAACAGGAGATCATTATGGAGAAAAGAATAAAATGGCTGAACCGATTTTCACTTCCGCTGCAGGCACTGGCGTCGCTGGTGGGATATTTGCTCATTGAGTCCATATCCCGCCACTCCCTGGCGGAGGGCTTTACCTTTATGGTAGAGAAGCCATTGGTATTTTTGTATAATTCAGGATTGATTTTCACAACAACTCTGGTTGTTTATTTGTTTCGACGACGTACCTTTGTACGTGTTTTGCTGACGATTTTCTGGTTTTTACTGGGAATCATCAATGGAGTGATTCTGGCTACCCGAGTGACTCCGTTTACCGGACCGGATCTGCATCTGATTACAGATGCTTTTAAGCTGGCCAATCGTTATCTGCCGGTTTGGGGATTTATCCTGGCGGTGATTGGATTTATTTTGGCGATTCTGATGTTGGTGCGGATATTTTTCAAGGCGCCGAAGTATCAGGGACCGCTGAAATATAAGTGGAATGTGCCGCTGATTCTCTGTGGTGTGCTGATCTTTGCAGGTTCCACAAAGCTGGCATTGGAGAAGCGGGTGCTGTCCAATTATTTTGGAAACATTGCCTTTGCCTATGAGGATTATGGTTATCCTTATTGTCTGGCAACCACCATTTTTAATACAGGCATTTCCTGTCCTCAGAGTTATTCTCAGACTACCATGGATAAGATTTTAGAGGATGAGGAGAAGGCGGGTAGTACCGATGCCAAGAGTCTTCCCAATATTCTCTTTTTGCAATTGGAATCCTTCTTTGATCCGGAGCTTGTGAATTATCTGAAGATTTCTGAGGATCCGATTCCTTATTTCAGGGAATTGATGGAGAAGTATTCCTCTGGCTATTATCGGGTACCCTCTGTGGGAGCTGGAACAGCCAACACGGAGTTTGAGAGTATTACTGGAATGAGTCTTCATTATTTTGGACCAGGTGAATATCCTTATAAGAGCATTTTGAAGGAAATGACTTGTGAGAGTGCACCTTATGTGCTGAAAAATTTGGGATACACGACCCATGCCATTCACAACAATGAAGCAAATTTCTATGGCAGAAGAACTATTTTCCCAAATCTGGGATTTGACAGCTTTACCTCTGAGGAGTATATGTCCAGAGAGAATGAGCAGAATCCACTGGGCTGGGTGGAGGACAAGGTGCTGACAGAAGAGATTCTAAAAGCTATGGAAGCCACCGAAGGTCCGGATTATGTGTATACCATATCCGTGCAGGGGCATGGAGATTATCCGGAGGAGCCGATTTTGGAGGATCCGGAGATTACGGTTACTGGTTCTAAAACAGAGGAACAAAACAATAAATGGGAATATTATGTCAATCAGATTCACGAGATGGACAATTTTGTCCGAGAACTGACAGATGCTCTTTCCAACTGCGGAGAAGATGTGGTTCTGGTGATGTATGGAGATCACCTTCCAACCATGGGGCTGGAAGTGGAGGATCTGAAGAACCGCTATCTCTTCCAGACGGAGTATGTGATCTGGGACAATATGGGACTGAAGAAGAAGGATATGAATCTTGCTTCTTATCAGATTGCAGCAGAAGTGTTGGACCGTCTTGGAATTCATGAGGGTACCATTTTCCGCTATCATCAGGCGCGGAAGAACACCAAGGACTATCAGGTGGATCTGGAAATGCTGCAGTACGATATTCTCTATGGAGAGCAGTATGTGTACGATGGAGAGAGTCCTTATGTGCGGACAGAGATGCGGATGGGCATTTATGATGCCACTCTGGAAGAAATTGTGGCAGCTCCGGGATTGGAAGAGAGCTACTATTTTAAAGGTAGTAATTATACTCCTTCCAGTGAGGTGATGATCAATGGAGAGTATTATGAGACCACCTATCTGAATCCCAATACACTGCTGATCAGTGGTTATACACTGGATGATTTTGACAAGGTTTGTGTGGTACAGAGAAGTAACAGTTCCACCAGACGGGCTTTGACCAAGACAAATGAGAGACTTTATTATGCGTTAAAAGAAGGCGATCGGGTGCCCCATAAAAAGTCTGAGAAATAATAGGGAAATTGCTTTGTCGATGATTTGTAAAAAATTGTCGGAGAAAAAATTACGATTATACTGGACAACTATCACCGCTGTTATTACAATAGTATGGAAGCTGTTTTTTGATTTTTTACTATAGCTTCAAATATACTAGAAGGATAAAGCGGTGATATTTTGAATTACGAAGAAGCAGTTAATTATATAGAAGAAACTCCTAAATTTACGACAAAGAACTCTCTGAATCATACAAGAGAGTGTTTAAGAAGATTGGGAAATCCTCAGGAGAAATTCCGGGTGATTCATGTGGCAGGTACTAACGGAAAGGGAAGTGTCTGTGCATTTATCGCCTCCATTTTAAGGGAAGGAGGATACCGGTGTGGTCTGTTTACTTCGCCCCATCTGGTGAAGACAAATGAACGTTTTCAGATTGATGAGGTTATGATTGACGATGAGACTTTTTTACAGGCCTTTGTGAAGGTGAAAAAGCTTTCCGATGAACTTGTGGCAGAGGGCAGTTATCATCCTACCTATTTTGAGATGTTGTTTTTGATGGGAATGGTAATTTTTGCTGATGCCGGTGTGGAATATGTGGTTCTGGAAACCGGACTGGGAGGAAAATTGGATGCGACTAATTCTATTGCAAATCCATTAGCCTGTGTGATTACGTCCATTAGTTTGGATCATCAGCAGTTTCTGGGAGATACGGTAAGCCTGATTGCCGGGGAGAAGGCTGGAATTATTAAGGCAGGTGTTCCGGTGGTTTATGACGGCAACGCTGAGGATGCAGCCTGTGTTATGGCTGAGCGTGCCCGGGAATTGGGATGTGAAGCCCATGTTGTCCGGGAAGAGGACAGTATGGTGGAGGAAAACACAGCAAAAGGAATTCGGTTTTCCATGGCGCTGTCTCATTTTGGAAGACAGCAATTTCAGATTCCTTTTATTGCCAGATATCAGGTAATGAATGCTTCTCTGGCATTGACCTGTATGGATATGCTGGCGGAGCAGATTCCGGTGACCATTCATCAGTTGAAGGCTGGTCTGACTCATACCAGATGGCAGGGAAGAATGGAGACTATTCGTCCAGGTGTGATTGTGGATGGTGCTCACAATGAGGATGGAGTTCGTCGTTTTGTGGAGACTGCAGCTCATTTCCAGAAGGATTATCCTTTGACCGTGCTGTTTTCAGCAGTTTCCGATAAGGATTACAAGGATATGATTGGAGAAATCTGCCATACCATTCAATTTAATCGGGTGGTGACCACTGAGGTAGGAGGATATCGAGAGGTACCTGCAGAGGAACTGGCAGAGATTTTCCGCAGTGAAGGCTGCAAGGCAGTGGAGGCTGTGCCGGATATCCGGGAGGCTTATGACAAGGCAGTCACTCTGAAAGGAGAGGATGGACTTTTGTTCTGTGTAGGTTCCCTTTATCTGGTGGGTGAGATAAAGACTTATTTACAGTCTCTCTGATGGAAGAGGTGAAGTGGAATGATAAATTACGAAGAGGAACTGAAGAAGTTTGAGCCTTGCATGGATGTAGACGAAGCAGAAGGAGCCATCTATGACAGGGAATTGACGGATGTGATTGATATATTAAAGCAGATGCTGCGGGACACCAACAATGACAACAAGAGAAAGTAGGAGAGATACATGAATTGTATGAATTGCCAAACTCCGGTTACCAAGGGAACGGAGTACTGTCCAAAGTGTGGTTTTCATGTTTTGTCTCAGCGAAAAGCAGTCTATCTGTCCAAGCTTTATTACAATCAGGGGCTTGAGAAAGCCAGCGTTCGGGATCTGTCCGGTGCCATCACGTGTTTGAAGCAGAGTTTGAAATTCAGTAAATTGAATATTCAGGCGAGAAACTTGTTGGGGCTGGTGTATTTTGAGACTGGTGAGGTGGTGGCTGCTCTGTGTGAGTGGGTTATCAGCAAGAACCTTATGCCCCATGATAATCTGGCGACCACTTATATTGAGAAATTGCAGTCAAATCCTTCCAAGCTTGAGATGATCAACCGGACGGTGAATAAATATAATGTGGCATTGGCATATTGTCAGCAGGGGAATGAGGATATGGCAGCGATTTTGCTGAAGAAGATATTGACTCAAAATCCCAAGCTGATTAAAGGATATCATTTGCTTGCGCTTTTGCAGATTCGGGAGGAATCTTATGCCAAGGCAAGGAGAACGCTGAAAAAGGCTTTGAAGATTGATAAGACAAATACTACTACACTGCGTTTTTTGCGGGAAGTGGATGAGCAGACGGGAATGACTACGGATCTCAGCGGAAAGACCAGGAAGGTCAGAGGTGCCGGAGGTGAGGAAGGCGAACACAAACGGATGGTGAAGTCAGGGAATGATTTTATTATTCTTCCTCCGGTATTTCGGGAGAGCTCTACCGTGGGATTTTGCATCAATCTTGGGCTGGGAGTTCTGATTGGTGCGGCGGCGCTTTGGTTTCTGGTGGTGCCTGCCAAGACCCAGCAGGCGTATGATGCGGTGAATCAGCAGATTTTGAACTCGGAAGGTGTGTTGGGTGAGCAGAAAGAACGAGAAGCCATGGAAGAGGAACATGCCCAGGCGATTTCTGCTGTGGAAAGCCAGCTTACGCAGGCGAATGCGCGGATTGCCAGCACGGAGAAGCTGATGCAGGCCTATCGTGCCATGAATAATGGAGATTATAATCAGGCATCAGAGTATCTGAGGGAAGTGCGGGAGACGGATCTGTCAGACGCCAATAAATTGGTTTATCAGACGGTGAATTCTGCTGTGAATGGAGTGACTGCGCCAGCAGGAGATACTGGGGCAGAAGACGGAGAATAGAAAATGGGGAATATGAGACTATGGTATTCTTCAAATGAATCTGGAATTTAACTTACAGGCAGTAAAGCGGATTGTATGAATGAATTTTCAAATACGCTTTAGATAATATACTTAAGAGAAGCTTTTTGAAATACCTTGATGAATTTTAGGGGATTTTAGGAGCTTTTCTTTTTTTGTATGCGTGTATGCATGGTAAGTGTGGTGCGTATTGTGGAAATGTTGTTGAGAAGTTTAATTCATCAAGAAAGCAGCAAAGCGGACTGCAAATATCTGCTTGACTGATTAAGGATAAATGATATCAGAAAGGGGAAGGTGATTGTAGTGGAGAAGGATTACATTTTGCAGGGGACTTGCCTGTATGTGCGGCTTCCGGAGGAGCTGGATCATGAGAGTGGGGAGCAGGTGAAGAGACAGACGGATCGGGTGATGTCGGAAAATCATGTGCAGAGTATGATTTTTGATTTTCAGAGAACGATGTTTATGGATAGTTCGGGGATTGGTATGATTATGAGCAGATATCGTAGTTTGGGAATGCGGAAGGGGTGTGTGGCTGTTATGGGGGCCAATGAGAGGATTCGCAAGATTTTGTGTCTGTCGGGGATGCATAAGATTGTAGCTATGAATGAAGTGTGAATAATTGGGTGATGATTTGGGGATTCTAATCCAATAGAATCTACTATGAAAGGGAGGGAAAATGACAGTTATGGGAAACGCCAATGAAATGATGATTGAATTTGACGGACGTCCAAGTAATGAGGGGTTCGCCAGGGTGGCGGTGGCGGCATTTTGCACACAGCTGAATCCTACGTTGGAGGAAGTGGCCGATATTAAGACGGCGTTGTCGGAGGCTATTACCAATGCGATTATTCATGGATATGAGGGAGAGGTACATAAGATACGGCTCAAATGCCGGATTGAGAATCGTTGTCTGTATGTGCAGGTTTGTGATAAGGGCAAGGGGATTGAGGATATTGAGAAGGCAATGGAGCCTTTGTTTACTACAAAACCGGAGTTGGATCGGTCTGGGATGGGGTTTGCTTTCATGGAAGCTTTTATGGATGAAGTGAGGGTAGAGTCCGCGCCGGGGGAAGGTACTACGGTGCATATGAAGAAAGCCATCGGGAGGTAATGTATGGACGCTACTCTTGCTTTGATTGAGAAGGCTCACCAGGGAGATAAAAAAGCAAGAGATACGATTTTTGAGAAAAATGTGGGGTTGGTATGGAGCATTGTGCGGCGATTTACCAATCGTGGGGTGGAGATTGAAGATTTGTTCCAGATTGGTAGTATTGGGCTTTTGAAGGCGGTGGATAATTTTAATCTGGAGTTTGAGGTGAAATTTTCTACTTATGCAGTTCCAATGATTACCGGGGAGATTAAGCGGTTTTTGCGGGATGATGGGCTGATTAAAGTCAGCAGGTCTATGAAGGAGACTGTGTATAAGGCGTATACGGTGAAAGAGGCTATGGAAAAAAGTTTGGGGAGAGAGCCTACGTTGATGGAAATTTCGGATGAATTGGGGATTAGTTATGAGGAATTGATTCTGGCTATGGATTCGGCGGCGGATGTGGAGTCGCTTCAGAAGACTATTTATCAGGGTGACGGAAGTGATATTGCGCTGCAGGATAAGATCCCGGAGATGGAAAATGGACATGAGAAGGTGCTGAATCGAATTATGCTGGAGGAGATGATTCGGTATTTGGAACCGGAGGAGAGGAGATTGATTTATATGAGGTATTTTCAGGATATGACGCAGACACAGATTGCGGGGGTGCTGGGGGTGTCCCAGGTGCAGGTGTCTCGGATGGAGAAAAGGGTGATTGGGAAGATGCGGGCGAGGATGGTGGCTGGTATGGGGACGAGCCCGGTGAAAAAGAGAACGGAGGGGACACCTTCCTGACTGGAGTGTATCGGCAGGGAAGGGGCTGTCGGGAAATAGATAGCCTCAAACGGGGAGGTTGTGACCGATATTGA
>CAMQZX010000019.1 GCA_947039785.1 uncultured Lachnospiraceae bacterium
ACTTCTAGCTTCGTCGGCAGCGTCAGATGTGTATAAGAGACAGCTTCTGGAGTATCACCAGGACTATCTTCGTATATGGATAACCTCTCAAAAATATCTTGTGACATTGAATAGAAGGCTTCCATTTGTTCGCTTTGCGCTTGCTTTGCTTTTGTGGAAAATACAGCTTCATATTCCTTAAAAGTATCTGTATTCCCCCAACGTTCTAATATTTCCTCTCTAAATTGCGCTTGTAATTTGATAATTTTGGTATTTGAAAACGCAGAGAACTTAAGCTCTTTAGTTCCACTGATTTCTTTTTTTACAAGTGCAATTAGAGCGTTTATACGCTCTCTCTGTGCTTCTAAAATCGTTAAATGGCGTTCCAATGCTTCTGAACGTATATAGTTAGGAGAAGCAAGCAACTCTTTGATTTCTTTAAGTGCAAATCCGACTTCTCTAAAAAACAAAATTTCTTGAAGGATGCTCAAATCATTATCGGTATATTGGCGATACTTTGCTTCTGTTACGATAGACGGTTTCAATAAACCAATTTCATCATAGTAGTGAAGTGTTCGGGGAGTAATGCCCGTCAATTGAGCGACTTCATGGACTGTCATAAGTTTTTTCTTCATTCCCAAAAGTCCTCCGTAGCGTCTAAAATTTCTTTTGCTGGTAACAATGTTGCTTCTATAATATTTTTTCCAGTTTTTCTTAAAAAGTGTTTTACCAAATGATAACCACAAGCATATCCAGCGCAATAAGGCAAGCCAACTTGTGGATAATTTTGTAACGCAGCTATTTCATCACCATAAAGGTAAGAGTTGAGATTTTCCAAACCTTGAACACTTAATCCTTCCCGAATAATAGGTTTGATATATTCGTTCAAGGTTTTCATGTCTGTTTTTGTTACCCAAGGGCCTGCCTTTTCTTCTCCATATAAAAATGTTGCAAAGTTCTCCGCCAATCCCTTTTAGCACTTGAATATTTGGCAAAACATCCAGGATGGATACATACCAAGGAACAAATCTATGATACGGTATATGGTGAAAAATTTGAAGGAGATGTGGATAATACAGTGTATTGTTTGATTTACAGCTTGCGAAAGAAATTGGAAAAAGATCCACGGTATCCGAAGTACATACAAACAGTTCGTGGCGTAGAATATAAATTTATAGGTAAAACGGAGAATCCTGGGATGTAAAGTCTCGGGATTCCTCCGTCTGCAAGAAAAAGAGCGGGGTTGTTACTTTTATTCTATACCGTAAATTTCCATATTTGATTATCTACTCTAATTGCTCTCTGATAATCTCGGCAAGAGTTATGGCTGCATGTTCAAATTCTTCACATGATGTATAGGCATAGGAAAGCCGCAGGGAGTTATTATGCTTGAAATCATAAACAGCTCCCGGATTCAAAAGTATTTTGTTTTTCACAGCATTTTCAAAGAGTAGTTCCATATTGATATTACCCTTTATGGTAAGCCAGATATAAAATCCACCATTTGGAAGATTCCAATATGCGAAATCTTTATAGTACCGGGACAAAACAGAAAGAGCATGATCCCTGCGATGTTTCAATTCTGTTTTTAAATTTGTTAAATAGTGCTGATACATTCCGCTGGAAAGAAATTCTGCAAAAGCCCATTGGGATATTGAGCTGGCTCCATAATCCATCTGCATTTTGACATCCCCCAGTCTTTGGACAATAGATTCTGCCGCAATGATCCATCCAATCCGCAGGCCAGGTGCTAAAGACTTTGAGGCACTTCCGAGATAAATGACCATGCCTGTTTCATCCATTGCTTTCAGTGGCGTAGGCTGATTCGCGTCATAACACAATTCCTGATAAGCCCCATCTTCAATAATAGGCAGACGGTTTGTGGTACAGAAATTCATCAGTTCCTTACGCCTTGCCTCCGACATGGTAATACCGGTAGGGTTATGGTTAGTTGGTATGGTATAGAGGATAGAGGAGTTCTGTTGTGTTTCGTTTTTTAACGAATGTTGCAAATTCCTAAATTGTATCCCCTTATCATCCATTGGTATACCAGATAAATTCATTCCGGCAGATTGGAACACCTGCAGGGATTTCAGGTAGGTTGGAGCTTCTGTATATATGGTTGATCCCCTTTTTAGCAGGCAGACAGAAATTAACTGCAATGCCTGAAGGGAACCGGATGTAATTAAAATGCAAGATGGAGGAGCATAGATTCCAAAGGTCTCCATATGATGTGAAATGGCTTCCCTTAATTCCGGCAAGCCCAGAGGTTCCAGATATCCCAGGGAAGTTGTATTCTGGCTCAAACTTTCACATACGCGTTTCCACATTTTTTCAGGGAAAAGGCGGGGATCAAGTTCTCCAGTTCCTAACCGCATCATACCCGGCACAAATTCTAAATGGTTGATGGCTTGTATTATAGAATTATTTGCCCTGAAAAAGCCGGAAGTGACGTAGTTACTCCAGTCAGGAGAAGGCGGAAGGAGCAGCGCCCATGTGTTGCTGATAATCTGTGTCCCGGCTCCGTGGCAGCCTTCGATAATGCCATAGGAGGTTAATTCCTCCAGGGCGGTAACAACCGTACTGCGGTTTACTTCAAAAAGAGCGGCTAATGTGCGTTGGGAAGGAAGTCGGGTACCAATCGGCCATTCCCCTTTTGCGACTTTTTCACAGACAAATTGAACAATCTGCTGATAAACAGGTGTTACGGAATTTTTATCTGGTTTCCATTCTATTTGTATGGGAGGGATTCGTTTCAAAATATCATCTCCTATTTGGTTGGCTCTGATTTTGCTTGTTTGGATGGTCACAAACGAGCATAACAAAGCTATAATTGACTGATGACAAGAAAAAACAATTAAATTATATCATAAAAATCTGTTCGATGGTAACACAGAGATTAAATTTGGTTGGTTAGGAGAGGATAAGATGGGATATTTCTTTCAAGGTTTAACCATGGGGCTTGCTTATGTAGCACCTATTGGCCTGCAGAATTTGTTTGTTATCAATTCAGCATTGATGCATTCACGGCGGAGAGCTTTCACAACTGCACTGATCGTCATTTTCTTTGATGTCACGCTGGCATTGGCATGTTTCTTTGGAATCGGCGCAGTAATGCAGCGTTATGAATGGCTGCAGATGCTGGTTTTGTTGGCCGGGAGTCTGGTTGTAATCTACATAGGGATTGGACTGTTAAGATCAAAGGTGGAAGAACTGGAAAAAACAGAGATGGATTTATCTATATGGAAGACGATTTCCTCGGCCTGTGTCGTAACCTGGTTTAATCCGCAGGCAATTATAGATGGCACAATGATGTTGGGAGCATTTCATGTCACGCTTACGGCATCACAATCCACACCTTTTATATCTGGTGTTGCAACTGCCTCCTGTATATGGTTTACTGGAGTGACTTTGGTGATTTCTATCTTCAGTAGTAAATTTAATGTGAAAACACTACGGGTTATAAATCTGATCAGTGGTATAGTTGTTATATTTTATGGAGTAAGATTGTTTTTGAATTTTATATTAATGGCAGTTTGAAATGATATCCCCTTATGGGTTCTCTCACAATCTGCAATCTACGAAGCGGTCTGGAAAGAGCCAGGAGATAGGTGCGGATCGGCGGTCGTGAACGTGGTGAGCCAGATCAGGAGGAAGATCGGAGAGGGGTATATAGAGACGGTGGTGGGGAGCGGGTATCGGTTTGTGGGATAGGAATAGAGCCGATAGTAGGTATCAGAAATTAGATGCGACTATCGGCTCATCTTTTGCATGTGATTAAATCAAAGCGGCGGTTGCCGGAGAGAAGTGGGCAACAGAAAAAGTTCTTGCACATTACGATGATTATATGACAGAACTTGCCACAGTAAAAGAGAAGCAACTGGATGGTAGCGTAAAGAGTTGTGTGGATGAGGATTTGAAGCAGAAGATAGCTCTGAAACTGCTGGAGGAGATACCAAACTTTCCACTGGAGGAAGCGGAGAGGATGGCGGAAGGGGAATAAAATTAGTTATGAGTTTTTGAAGGAGTAGGAATAGAGGTAGAGGTGGCTTGAAATAGGGCTGTCTCTGCCTTTTATTTGAATCTCATAAAATGATATTGACAAATCGAACTCTTGTGAATATAATGTACTTATACAACAAGTATAATATAAAACAAAGAGGGGTGAGAACGTGTGGAAATAATAATTAGCAGTAACACCAGTAAGCCAATATACGAGCAGATTACTTCTCAAATCAAGGCTATGATAATGAGCGGCGAGTTGCAAACAGGCGATGCCATCCCATCAATGCGTGCTCTAGCAAAATCTATTCATGTTAGCGTAATTACTGTTCAGAAAGCATATGAGGATTTACAGAGGGATGGTTTTATCGAAACCACGGTAGGCAGAGGCAGTTTTGTTTCTGCTCAGAATAAAGATTTTTATCAGGAAGAACAACAGCGTAGAGCAGAGGAACATTTACAGGAGGCTGCCGATATTGCCAGAACCAGTGGAATACCACTAAGTAAAATGGTGGAACTTTTGACCATGTTTTATCAAGAGGAGGTTTAATTATGGATGCGATTTTACAGGTTGATAATTTGACAAAACAGTATTCCGACTTTAAGTTGGATCATGTTTCATTTTCTATTCCTAAAGGGACTATTATGGGGTTGATTGGAGAAAATGGCGCAGGAAAAAGCACGACAATCAATGCTATTCTCGATCTTATCAAAAAAGATGATGGTACGGTTACATTTTGGGAACAGGAATTATCTTCTTCCAGGAGCCTTAAAGAAGATATTGGCGTTGTATTTGATAGTATCAATTTTTATGAAACATTAACTCCGGTGAAGGTTGGAAAGATCTCACAGGCTGCCTATAGTCAATGGGATGATCATCTTTATAACGGATATTTAAAACGATTCCAGCTCCCGGCTGATAAGGAAATTAAAACCTTATCAAAAGGAATGAAGATGAAACTGGGGATTGCCGTTGCACTTTCTCACAGACCTAAACTCTTAATTTTGGATGAAGCAACCAGTGGTCTTGATCCGGTTATGCGGGATGATATTTTGGATGTATTCCTGGAGTTTGTTCAGGATGAGAATCATTCCATTTTGATGTCCTCGCATATCACAACAGATTTAGAGAAAGTTGCTGATTATATCACTTTTATCCATCAAGGCAAAGTTTTATTTTGTAAGCCCAAAGATGAACTGCGATACAACTATGGTATTATCCGCTGTGGAGCTGCTATTTTTGATAAGATTGATAAATCAGAAATTCTGGCTTACCGTAAGGATGATTATCAGTGGAATGTATTAGTAGCCGATAAAGAAAAAGCCAGACGGAAATATAAGTCAGCGGTTGTTGATGATGCTACTATTGACGATATTCTTTTGTTATATGTGAAAGGGGAACAGGTAAAATGAAAAGTCTTATTATAAAAGATTTATATAATATCGGACACAATGCAAAATCCATGTTTTTTATTCTTTTGATATTTGCGTTTGCACTTATTCCCTTTTCAGGCGTAGAAGGATACATTTTCGTATGTGCTATATTGTGCAGCATGATGATTGTGACAACATTTTCGTTTGATGATAATTCAAACTGGAACCGGTACGCTATGATAATGCCTGTTTCAAAGAGCAATCTGGTTGCTGGAAAGTTTATTACACTACTGATTTTTTCTGCTATTGGAACCATTTGTGGTCTCATCATAGGAGCTGTTGGCGGACTTATTACAGGCAAAATTGTCTTTCAGCCAGAGGGTATTTGTGAACTGTTGTTTTTGGCATTGGCGGCACTGGTGGCAGCTATGATTTTCGGCGGCATGTCTATACCTCTTGTATTTCAATTTGGAGCAGAAAAAGGAAGAATGCTTATATTGGTTTCGTTCCTGGCTCCGGCAGCAATTTGTTTCGGGGTGTACCAGTTACTTGTATTACTGGGGATTGAAATGACTGATCAGCTTGTGTTCGTACTCGTGTGCTGCTCTCCGGTAATAGCATTAGCATGGGACTATGTTATGTACAAAATAAGCTGTAGCATTTTTTCTAAAATGGAACTTTGATGGAGGTAGAAAAATGAGTGATAAAAGATTTGAAATTATTGAGAATGAGGGTTCTGTAAAAGGGGTTTACATTTTGGTGGATAAGACAACAGGTGTCAATTATCTCATGGAAAAGTTTGGTAACGCAGGAGGTTTATGTCCTTTGATTGATAAAGACGGTAAGCCGATTATAACCGAGTAAAAAATGTTTGTTGGGGTAAGGAAAAGAATGGTTTGCGAGGTGACGATATTATAGGAAAAATTCTTATACTGACTTTTGCAGACTCTGAAGAACATATCGTGAATAAAATCCTTACAGAGGTGGAAGGCGAGACGGGAATGGAATATATCCAAAATCCTCAATCTCCATCTGTTCTCACCTTTCCCGGACTGGAAATCCGTATACATGAACAAGCCATCTATCACAACGGTATTCTCATTCCCCTAACCCACCATGAGTTTTTCACATTGCTTTACTTAGCCGAACACCCATCCTGGGTTCTCTCACAATCTGCAATCTACGAAGCGGTCTGGAAAGAGCCGGGAGATAGGTGCGGATCGGCGGTCGTGAACGTGGTGAGCCAGATCAGGAGAAAGATCGGAGAGGGGTATATAGAGAAGGTGGTGGGGAGCGGGTATCGGTTTGTGGGGTAAATGGAGGCAGAGGCAGTTGTATCATATGTGCAACTGGCCTCTGTCTTTAAAGTTATCAGAGAGTATAAGGATACATTATTAATTCCGAAAAGTAATTAAAAACTTTCTTGACAATCAGTGAAAAATAATTTATATTATACATCATAATGTGAAAGGTAGGTGTGTGAATGTTAGTCGTTTCTGTAATGACAAAGAACAACTAAATTATATAAAGGGTGAGCACTAAACATGTGCTTTATTTTTGATGCCCTTTTCAGCGTTGCAAAATGCTGGTTGTTTATGCCTTACAGAATACTGCATACACCGGGAATAATTATCTAAATGTGTAGATTAAGAGAAAGTATGGCTGTGACAGTCATACTTTTTATTATATATTTATCACGAGATGACGATTGTAATATACTGCAATTGTCTCATCGGATAGATTTATTTTGTCTGATCTCTCAAGATGCGGGACCGTGGTTTCAGTCTATTTATAATGGGCAGAAACCACGGTTTTTTTTATGTCTCGATAAAGCCAGTACTTTGTAGCGTTAAGTTGTTTGGTACTTTAGAGACTTAAGCTCGGTAAGCTAGAATACTTAGAATTTATGCAAGGAGCATTTGATTGGAGGATTTGACGATGGAGATTATACAAACAGAGAATTTAACAAAAAGATATAAAAGATACAAAAAGCAGGAAGGTTTGATGGGGAGTATGAAAGGTTTATTCCATAGAGAATATGAAGAAAAAACAGCTGTAGATGCTTTCAATATGACTGTGAATAAGGGAGAGTTTGTAGGATTGATTGGTCCCAATGGGGCTGGAAAAACAACCCTGGTAAAAATGTTAACTGGTATTATTGCACCAACGGAGGGCACGATACAGGTTATGGGTTATTATCCAAACAAGTTAGAGAAAGCATTTAAGCAGCAGTATGCGGTTGTTATGGGACAAAAAAGTCAATTATTTTTTGAATTGACAACTGAGGATACTTTAAAGCTGTTTCAACAAATCTATAATATCCCAGAAGATCAGTACAAAAAAAATAAAAACTTTTTTGTGGACTTATTTCAAGTAAAAGACCTTATGAATGTACAGGTTAGGAATCTATCGCTGGGAGAAAGGATGAAAATGGAGCTGATCGTTGCACTTCTCCATAATCCGAAAATACTATTTTTGGATGAACCAACAATCGGACTGGATGCTGTTGCGAGCAGGCAGATTCGGACATTTTTAAAAGATGTGAATGAGTCAAAAGGGACGACGATTCTATTGACGTCACATTATATGGAAGACATTAAGGTATTATGTAAATGCTCGATTGTCATGAATCATGGAAGGAAACTATATGATGGCAATACAGATTTACTGTTTGAACAATATCAGAAAAGCAAGAAGATGACCATATATTTTGAAAATAATGCAGATTCTGGCATACCGGAATCTTGCAGGATTTTGGAAAAAACAAAGGATAAACTGGTACTTGAAATACCGAAAGAAATCACAGAAAAAGTTTTGGAGTTTTATATAGGCCATTATTCCATTCGGGATATCGGGATTGAAGAAGAAGAAATAGGTTCTGTAGTAGAACGTATTTACAGGGAGGTATAGAAGTTGAAGAAATATTTGGAAATTGCTAAGGCATATATGAAGACACAACTGATTTGGAGGTGGGATACTTTTATTGATGTAGTTTTGGCAATGGCAAAAGTAATATTTGCATGGATATTATGGAGTATTCTGTTTGAAGGGAAAGAACAGATAGCAGGAATGGGATTTTATACCATGATTTCTTATTATATTATAAGTTCTTACTTATTTCAGTTGGATAAATCTTCAGAAATCAGTCAGCAGATGACAAACATGTTAAGAAATGGAACCTTTTCTAAATATATGGTAATACCCGTGCATACACAGGCATACTTCGTGGCAATGGCAGCAGGGAAGATTGTGTTTTCAGCTTGTATTTGTTTTTTTACAACGATTCTGTGCTTCTATTTTTCAGGTATTTCATTTGTCGCTGCTATCAATATAAAAATTTTGTTTTGTGGAGCGATCATGATTGCTTTAGGACTTTTATTTATGGCGGAACTCAATTATTTCCTGGGAATTTTGACCTTAAAGTTTGAGGAAATCAGTACATTTCTTATGATAAAAGATAACTTTTCTGCATTTGTAACAGGTGCCGTTGTTCCACTTGCGCTTTTACCCGAATGGATGCTGTCCGGAATGAGATATTTACCATTTTATTATGTAACATATCTCCCAAGTATGCTGCTTATAGGAAAACAAGGATGAAGCATTTACTGGAATCGCTGTTTTGGCTGTATGGTGCCTTGTCTTTGCGATTTTAAATCAGGTTACTTATGAACATTATCGAATAAAATATGATGGAGCAGGAATATGAAGAATAATTTTAAATTTTTATCGGCACTAATTAAATTACGGTTGTCCCATATTATGACCTTTCGGCTAGGTTTCTTTGGACCGTTTTTTATTGACACCAGTTATTTTCTGGTTCAGATTTTTGCTTTTGAAGCAATTTATGGGCACGTTGATAGTATTCGTGGATGGGGGCATGGAGAAATACTCATTTTTATTGGGACCTTTTCTTTGATCAATGCACTGAATATGACTATTTACTTCTTTGGAGTAATATCTATTCCAGAGAAAATACAGACTGGAGAGCTGGATTTATATTTGACAAAGCCGGTAAATCCATTGTTACGGATTACTTTTGAAAAAGTAAATCCGGGTTCTATACCGCTTTTGTTATTTAGCGCATGTATTATTATATATGGAGCCAAAGAATGCGGCACAAGTTTTTCAGGTGCTAATGTGATTGGATATTTGCTGATGATACTGCTAATGGCAATTCTTTATTATGACATGGAATTGCTGATACGATGTTTTGCTTTTTTTGTTTTTTCCGTAAACAACTTAGTGAAAATAGAGAGTACAGCGATTGAATTATGTTTAAAAATTCCGGGAATTGCTTTTTATGGTATCTATAAAGTTGTTTTTTATTGCATTTTGCCATATGGAATCATTGCAACTTTGCCAACACAGATGTTAATAGGAGTATTGTCCTTGAAAGGAATACTCTTTGGCATGACGATTGTGTGTGTTTTTACATTTTTAGCACTGTCATTTTGGAAATATGGGGTACACAAATATGAAAGTGCAAGCTGTTAATGAAAAGGGGTAAGAAAAATAGTTATTTCATCCCTCATGGAGCAGTAGATATTTGAATAGGAAGGGAATTATATAAAATGATTCAAACAGATAAGATTTTGGAATTTGATAAAATAAAAGAAAAATGGAGCGAGCTGGCACTCACAGCATGGGCAAAAGAAAGAATCCGAGATACGATTCCGTACTTGTCTGAAAGTGAGCTGCGAGCTAAATTAAGGGAAACGAGTGAGGCCAGAGTTCTGATAGAGAAGAGTGGAAATCCACCGTTGGTTTCTCTAAATGGAATCAGGGAATGTATACAAGCTGCCGTAAAAGGAGATTGCTTATCCATTTCGCAGATTGAAGAAATTGAAAAAGCTTTAGTAGCCATAATGAGGTTAAAGAATTATTTAAACAGATCGAAGCAATGGGATATTTCGTTATCATATTATGATGAAAGTCTTGATTGTCTGGAATATTTGAAAGAAACGATTAATCTGCAGATTAGAAATGGAAGTATAGATGATAATGCATCAAAAGAGTTAAAATCACTCAGAAATGATATGGAACAAAAGGAAAGAAATATTCGAGTGAAAGCTGATGCGTTTATTAGAGGAAATAAAGAAATCCTGGCAGATAGTTTTAGTACCTGGAGAAATGGACATCTATGCATCCCTATTAAAAAAGAGTACAAATACAAAGTAAACGGAACCGTGATTGATCAATCTTCAACGGGCAGTACATTATTTATGGAGCCAATATCTGTTGGGAAACAGTATGAAGAACTACAGATTTTAAGGTTGTGTGCAGAAAATGAAGAAAGAAGAATTTTATATTCATTATCCGCAATGATTGCAGATAGTGCTGAGAATTTCGAACAAGATATTAGAACAATAGAAAAGTTAGATTATATTTTTTCTAAAGGGAAACTGAGTTTGGAATATGGCGGATCAGAGCCTAAGATTAATACGGACCGATATATTATATTCAAAGATGGCCGTCACCCACTTATGAAACAAGAAGAATGTGTACCGCTTCAATTTGAAATAGGAAAAGAGTTTGACGGTGTGGTTATTACAGGACCCAATACAGGAGGAAAAACGGTTGCAATAAAAACGGTTGCATTAAATTGTATAATGGCGCAATGTGGATTACATGTGGCTTGCAAAGAAGCTGATATTTGCATGAACGCTAATTTTTTGTGTGATATTGGAGATGGACAAAATTTATCAGAGAATCTCTCCACCTTTTCATCTCATATTATGAATGTACTTGAAATTTTAAGAAATGTGAACAGAGAGAGTCTTGTGGTTATGGACGAATTAGGTTCAGGTACAGATCCAACAGAAGGAATGGGGATAGCGATTGCGATACTGGAAGAATTACGAAATAGCGGGGCATTGTTTCTTGTAACAACTCATTATCCAGAGGTTAAGCAGTATGCGGATAAGAAGGAGAGAATTGAAAATGCGAGAATGACTTTTGACAAAGAGAGTTTGAAACCTCTATATCAGTTGATTATTGGAGAAGCAGGCGAGAGCTGTGCTTTCTATATAGCTGGCAAAATGGGAATGCCGGAAGGAATGCTAAGAACTGCAATGTTAACAGCATACGGGAATGAGGAATTACCAGAGAATTTAATAAATGTTATTTCTATCAAGCAATTGCAGAAAGAAAAGCATACACGTATTCAAAAGGTAAAAGAAAAGAAAGCGGGAGTGAAAAAGGTCAGAGATTTTCAATTAGGAGATAGTGTAATGGTATATCCAGATAAAAAAATAGGGATTGTTTGTAAGGTGGCTGATGAAAAGGGAGTATTAAGAGTTCAAATGGCAGACAAAAAAATCTGGATTAACCATAAGAGAATTAAACTTCATGTGGCAGCAGAAGAATTGTATCCGGAAGATTATGATTTCTCAATTATTTTCGATAGTGTAAAGAATAGAAAGTTAAAACACCAAATCGAGCGTGGAAAATTTATTACAGAGCAGATCAGCGTTGAAGATTGATTTTTGACTCTGACATCATTACATTATGGCGATGTAGAGACCTACTTGAAATTCTTCCAGTTATTTTAGATTGTGTTCCGGCTCTTTAAATGGGAATAGTAGTTAATGAAGGAGGGAGGAGATGTTTGTACAAATGAATATCAAACGGCAGCCCGTCATCCAACGAGGTAATCTTACCGTTGATCCACAGCGTTATATTGTTACATTGGCCGGAGAGGAAATCGGTCTGTATCCGAAAGAATTTGATGTCCTCCTCCTTTTGGCACAGTATCCGGGTTGGGTACTTTCTTCGGAGCAGATTTACGAAGCTGTCTGACAGGGCGACATGGCCGGATGTGAGCATGTGGTCTACAATGTGATTTGCCAGCTCAGGAGGAAACTGAAGAACCCGGATATGATCCAGACAGTTGTTGGGAGAGGGCATAAGTTTGTGGGGTGAATAAGAGTGCGGTGTATCCTTACATCTCATTATTGGACTTTTTTATAGCTCCTACTTCCCAAAAGGATAGTCCCTTTCAAAAAAGTGCATTCTTGTTAAGGAACATGCGAAATGCTACCTTTAACCTGACTACATAGAAAGGAAGAATGCGAATGAAAGATTAGGTTTCTTCCAAAATCCATCCGATATGTTCATCCGGGTTTGGAACCATAAAAGTGGTATGTCTTTTTATATCCATGTAATTTCTCCAATCTATGTATAAGCTGTTTGACAGATAAAATTTAAGTGGTTATGATTGTTACAGGAAGGAGATGAGTTCAATGCCACATTATAACCTGCCTCACAATCACGGACAGAATATGGAACGTGTTTTAAATAAGATGCCTTCTGCGGAAGGCTTTGCTCAGATCGCATTTTTATTCCAGCAGCTTGACGATCCGACACGCTTGCGGATTTTGTGGCTGCTGTGCCACTGCGAAGAATGTGTCTGCAATATAGCGGCGGCGGTAGATATGAGCGCACCAGCGGTATCACACCATTTGCGGATACTGAAGAAAAGCGGTATCATATCCAGCCGGAGAGATGGGAAAGAAGTCTATTATTCCCTGTCCGATACGCCGCAGGCAAAATTGCTGCACCGCTCCATAGATGCCTTATTCGAAATATCCTGCTCGACAAGTCAATAAGGGAGACACCCTCTGGGTATCCCATTATGTTCTACTTCGTAGAACGATACAGAGGAAATGCGCCGCCTTCGTATGTAGAAGTGCGGCGCATTTTACTTTTGTCCTCAAATCTGTTTAGACCTGGGAAGGTATATCCAGCCGCTTTACCCGCATGGCCCGGATCGCATTTAATATAGCGATCACTGAAACGCCGACATCAGCGAATACGGCGGCCCACATGTTGGCATACCCTAAAGCCCCCAAAATGAGTACCAGGAGTTTGATACCCAGGGCAAATACGATATTCTGGTTTGCGATGCGGATTGTCTTTCTGGCAATCTTCATCACAGAAGCAATCTTGGATGGTTCGTCTGTCATGAGTACTACATCAGCGGCTTCGATGGCAGCATCAGAACCCAGACCGCCCATAGCGATACCCACATCTGCCCGTGCAAGGACAGGGGCATCGTTGATACCATCCCCGACAAAGACCAGTTTCCCTTTTTCACTTTTCTGTTTCAGAAGTTCTTCCACACGATCCACCTTGTCAGCTGGGAGAAGCTCTGTGTATGCCTGATCCAGACCGAGCTGGCCTGCCACCTTTTTGCCAACGGCATCTGCGTCACCCGTCAGCATGACGGTTTTTTTAATGCCTGCTGATTTCAGGGAACGGATCGCTGCCGGGGCGTCTGCCTTGATCTCATCTTCGATGACGATACATCCAGCATAGGCTCCATCGCAGGCTACATAAATCACAGTGCCGACAGAGGTACAGGCTGTGTATTTGATATGCTCTTTCACCATCAGTTTTGCGTTACCTGTAAGAACCGTCCTTCCGTCAATGACAGCCCGTACACCATGCCCTGCGATTTCCTGCACATCTGCAATGCGGGTACTGTCGACCTTTTTGCCATAGGCTTTCTTGACAGACAGGGAGATCGGGTGGTTGGAGTAGTCCTCGGCATAGGCAGCCAGTTCCAGAAGCTGTTTCTCTTTCATGCCATTCGTATGGATTTCACTGACTGCGAAAGAGCCTTTGGTAAGTGTTCCGGTTTTGTCAAAGACAACCGTTTCTGCATGTGCCAGGGATTCCAGGTAGTTGCTTCCTTTCACAAGGACACCAATTTTGGAAGCCCCGCCGATACCGCCAAAGAAGCTGAGCGGAATGGAAATAACCAGCGCACAGGGGCAGGAGATAACCAGGAAGGTTAAGGCTCTGTAAATCCATGTGCCAAATGGCTGACCGGTAATCAGCGGTGGCAGGATGGCAAGGGCCAGGGCCGCAAATACCACTGCTGGGGTGTAGTAACGTGCAAAACGTGTGATAAAGTTTTCTGTTTTTCCTTTTTTGTCGCTGGCGTTTTCCACCAGGTCAAGGATTTTTGCTACGGTGGATTCGCCAAATTCCTTTGTGGTCTGGATTGTCAAAATACCCGTCTGGTTGATACATCCGCTGATGACTTCCATACCCGGCTCTGCTTCACGGGGCATGGATTCCCCGGTCAGGGCAGAAGTATCAAGGGCGGAAGAACCTTTGAGGATCGTGCCGTCCAGAGGGCTGCGTTCCCCCGGCTTTACTACGATAGTGGAACCGATGGGAACTTCGTCCGGGTCAACCTGTACCAGCTTTCCGTCCCGTTCCACATTGGCATAGTCCGGGCGGATATCCATCAGGCTTGCGATGGATTTGCGGGACTTGGAAACCGCATAGGACTGGAACCATTCGCCTACCTGATAGAATAGCATGACTGCCACACCCTCAGAATGTTCCCCTAAGATCAGTGCGCCGATGGTTGCAATCGTCATTAAAAAGTTTTCATCAAATACCTGTCCGTGCAGGATGTTTGTGACTGCTTTCCACACAATATCCCAGCCGATCACGGCATAGCAGACAAGGAATATCCCCATTTCCACAGGTTCGGAAGTATGGAGAAGGCTTCCTGCAAAGAACAGTACTGCCGCTACAAGGATGCGTGCAAGCAGATGTTTTTGTTTTCGTGTCATAATATTTGTCTCCTTTTCTTTTCGTTGATGTAAAAACACCGGCTGCCGGGAAGCGGCAGCCGGCGTCTGGCCTGCTCTTATGCCTTGACAGTCACATCCGGCTCGATCTTCTTAATCAGTGCCTTTGCTTCTATAAGGATGGTATCGAACTTGTCATCCTGTGCTTCCAGGACCATCTTCTGGCTCATGAAGTTCACCGATACATCCGTAACGCCGTCAATCTTTTTTACGGCATTCTGGATCTTAGCGGCGCAGTGTCCGCAGTCAAGGTCGATCAGCTTGATTGTTTTTTTCATAGGATGATACTCCTTTCCTTTAAAATTTAGTTGGTTTGACATGGCTGAACAATTAAAAGATTGTTTAATCGTTCATGGCGCTAGTATATGCACGAAATGCGGGATAGTCAATGGTTTTGGGGACGGTTCTGCCCTTTGGATTGGAAAACCTACTGATTGGATTTACCATTCAGAATCTATTTCTTTTTGGATAAAAAATGCTCCTGTATGGAGCGTACAAAACAAAAGATGTGTGTTTATAATGTTTTTGTTCCCTACGGGGGACGGGTATCGCTCAGTGGCCACTGAGTAGCCTCCGGCGGATTGCAGGCGTGTATGAAAGGATGAGTCAGCGAGGCTGACGTACACGCCGAAGCAGGAACGCCGGGGCGTTCCTGATCAGAATAACAAGAAAGAAGGGATGAAATTGCACAAGGAGCAATTTGATATTACGGGTATGACCTGCTCGGCTTGTTCTTCCAGAATCGAAAAGAGCGTAGCAAAGCTGCCCGGAATACAAGAAGTACTGTTAATCTGCTAAAAAACAGCATGGTTGCTTCTTATGATGAATCGGTTCTGGACACAGCAGGTATCGTTCAGGCTGTTGAAAAGGCCGGATATGGGGCATTTCCTAAAACACCTGCCGGAATCCAGGGAAAGGACCGTACAGAAAACCGTACAACAAAATCGGAAGTCAGTACAGCCCAGGCAGAATATAAGAAAATGAAGCAACGTCTGCTGTTGTCTGCGCTTTTCACGATCCCATTGTTTTACATTTCAATGGGGCACATGATGGGCTGGCCTCTGCCCGGTTTTTTGCTGGGAATGGAAAATGCCATGACTTTTGCTTTCACGCAGTTTCTTTTGGTGATTCCAGTAATATTTATCAATTTCAAGTATTATGGGGTAGGCTTTAAGACGCTATTTCATGGATCGCCGAATATGGATTCTCTGATTGCGATAGGTTCCAGTGCGGCAGCGGTTTACGGCATTTATGCGATCTACAAGATTGGAATTGGTTTAGGGCATGGGGATATGGCAACGGTTCACAGCTTTATGATGGATCTCTATTTTGAATCGGCGGGCATGATCCTGACCCTTATCACATTGGGTAAGACATTGGAGGCTCGCGCAAAAGGCAAGACTTCGGATGCGATTACCAAATTGATGAACCTGGCTCCAAAGACCGCAACGGTGGAGCGGGACGGACTTGAAATCCAGATTCCCGCCTCCGAGGTCCAGTTGGGAGAAACGCTGATTGTGAAAGCTGGCGAATCCATTCCGGTGGATGGTGTCCTCCTGGAAGGTTTTTCATCGGTAGATGAATCTGCCCTGACCGGCGAGAGTATTCCGGTTGAAAAGCATATAGGCGATAAAGTAATTGGCGCCACGATCAACAAATCCGGCTATTTCAAAATGCAGGCCACAAAAGTAGGCGACGATACCACGCTTGCACAGATTGTCCGGCTGGTAGATGATGCAACCAGCTCCAAAGCGCCGATTGCGAAACTGGCAGATAAAGTCAGCGGCGTATTTGTGCCGGTAGTTATCACTATCGCGTTGGCCGCTATGGTTGTTTGGCTATTGGCTGGGTATGGTTTAGAGTTTGCTTTATCTATTGCCATTTCTGTATTGGTTATTTCCTGTCCTTGTGCCCTGGGACTTGCAACTCCTACAGCAATCATGGTAGGAACCGGAAAGGGTGCAACAAATGGCATTTTAATCAAATCGGCGGAGGCGCTGGAAACTGCACATGGTATCAATACGGTTGTTTTAGATAAGACGGGAACGATTACCCAGGGTACTCCTGTTGTTACAAACATGATGTGCAGGGAGGACACACGCCAGAAAGAATTACTTCAAGTTGCGGCGTCTTTGGAGAAGTTATCGGAACATCCTCTTGCGGATGCTATCGTATTAGAAGCAGAGAAAGAGGGTCTTGCGTTTCTTCCAGTCAGTGATTTTAGACAGATTCCAGGCCAAGGTATCACCGGCCAGATCGAAGGTGATATTTGTCTGGCCGGTAATCGGAGACTGTTGGAGGCAAATGGTATTCAAGGCGGTGCATTGCTGCAGCTTGGAGAGTCTATGGCCGAAGATGGGAAAACACCTCTGTTCTTTGCCTGTGCGGGTCGGCTGATTGGCGTAATTGCCGTAGCGGATGTGGTAAAACCGACCAGCAGGCAGGCCATTCAGGAATTGTCCGCTCTGGGGCTGGAAGTCGTTATGCTGACCGGCGATAATGCAAAAACAGCAGAGGCAATCAGGCGTCAGGTTGGCGTTGACCGTGTAGTGGCAGAAGTTTTTCCGCAGGATAAGGAGAAAGAAATCCGCCGTTTGCAGAGCGCAGGGAAAAAAGTGGCAATGGTCGGTGACGGAATCAATGATGCTCCGGCACTTGCCAGAGCAGATGTCGGTATTGCGATTGGCGCCGGAACGGACGTTGCCATTGAATCCGCAGATATTGTATTGATGAAAAACGATCTCCTGGATGTTTCTACGGCAATCCAGCTCAGCAAGGCGGTAATCCGCAATATCAAGCAGAATCTTTTCTGGGCGTTTATCTACAACATCATCGGAATTCCTGTTGCTGCGGGTGTATTTTTCATTCCGTTTGCCCTGAAGCTGAATCCGATGATTGGAGCTTTTGCTATGAGTTTTAGTTCTGTGTTCGTAGTAACAAATGCTTTGCGGCTTCGATGGTTCAAAGCGAAACACGCATCCCGCCCGGAGTATGGGATGGGGGATGCACAGGGACAGACAACATTGATCAATGAAAGAAAAGGAGCGATTCATATGGAAAAAGTATTGAATATTGAAGGTATGGTTTGTATGAACTGCGTGAAACACGTAGATAAGGCACTGCGGGAGCTGCAGGGAGTAAAAGAGGTGGAGGTCAGCCTGGAGAGCAAGTCTGCAAAAGTGCAGATGAGCGGGGATATTTCTGACGATACACTCAAATCCGTGATTGAGGATGCCGGGTATCAGCTTGTCGGTATTCAGTAGGCGGGCTGTCTATGAAAGCAAAAAAAGGTGACATCACCCATAAATTAAAGATTGCCAGGGGGCAGATAGACGGTATCCTGCAGATGATTGAGGAAAATCGGTATTGTGTGGATATTTCCAACCAGCTTCAGGCAACGCAGGCTTTATTACGAAGTGCCAATCAGGAAATCTTACAGGCCCATATCCGAAGCTGTGTCCGGGAGGCCCTGCAGACCGATGCGGAAAATCCAAAGCTGGAGGAAGCATTGAAACTGCTGGAGAAAATGGCGCAATAACGAGGAAAGTGACTGCCGTGCTTGCACGGGCAGTCATTTGACGAGAAAAACTATCGAAACGGCAGTTGAGATGGCGCAATGACACCGGGAGCAGGAAGGACACTTTCCTGCTCCTGATTTTATTTCTTTTAGGATTGTAAATCCTCCGGTTGGGAGCGTACAAAACAGCCCGGATTTTATATACTTTATATGGTTAGACATGGCTAATATACAAGGAGGTAGAAGTAATGAAACAGTCACTTGATACAAGGACAAAATTACTTACCAAAAATCCGTTTGCCCTGATGATAGAACTCAGCATCCCTGCGGTTCTCGGCATGGTGGTGGTCGGGCTTTATAACATGATGGATTCTATTTTTGTAGGGCAGATGGTAGGTGCCGCACAGATGGGGGCGGTATCGGTATCCTATCCATTCACCCTTATCAATGCGGGTTCCGCCGCTATGATTGGTGTCGGTTCCGCATCTGTGCTGTCCCGTGCCATAGGCAAGAAGGATGAAGGGACGGTTAAAAAGATTATGGGGAACCTGATTGCGGTGGTTCTCCTGCTGTCCGTGATTTATACAGTTGTAGGGATGGTATTTACCCGCCAGCTTTTGACTCTTGCAGGAGCCGGTGACAACATTTTGAACTATGCGGAGAAATATCTGCGTATCGTGTTTGCTGGATCGTTGTTTGTGAACTTTTTCCAGAGCGCCAATATGGTCATCCGTGGGGAAGGACAGCTAAAGAAAGCAATGACAATCATTGCCAGCGGAGCCATTCTGAACATCATCCTTGATCCTATTTTTATTACTGTTTGGAAACCTTATGGTATGGGGATTGAAGCGGCAGCTTATGCAACGATCCTTTCCCAGTTTATCCAGGCCGCCGTTACCCTGTGGTACTTTAAAAAGAAAAGCCCGAATGTAAAGATCGGGCGCATCCGGATTGACGGAACTCTGCTTCCCCAGGTGCTTTCTGTTGGAATATCTGCCTTACTGATGCAGGTACTGACACTGGTACAGCAGACAGTGATCTACCGTGTGGCATCGAATTATGGCGGTGAGACTTCTCAGATTCTTTTGGGTGCGGCGCTCCGGTTCTGGAATTTCTCTTTTGTTCCCCTGTGGGGCATCAGCCAGGGCTTCCAGCCTGCGGCGGGAACGAATTACGGGGCGAAGGATTATGGACGGGTAAAGAAGCTGACTAAAGTATTTGTAATCGCTGCTACGGTATTGTCCCTGGTATTTTATATTCCGGTGGAGCTGTTCCCGGACAAGGTATTGTCAATGTTTATCACAACGCCGGGCGTGGCGGAGTCAGGAGCAGCGAATTTCCGTATCATGTTCAGCACCTACATTCTGCAGGGCAGCTTCCTGATCGCTGTGACATTATTCCAGGCTTTGGGAAAAGCGAATAAGGCAACCTGGCTGGTGCTGTTCCGGCAGATTATCCTGTTTATCCCGCTTTGCATCCTTCTTCCAATGGTGGGCGGAATGGGTATCCGTGGGGTATGGCTGGCAATAGCCCTGACCGATGCTGTGCTGGTTGTAATTACAGTTTCCATGATGCTTTCCGAATTCCGCAGGATGCCGGAGAACGCAAAAGTAAAGCGGTAAAGGGGGCTTGGGTTGTGACATTTGTTGTTTATCGTATTGGAATTTTGATATGAGGTAGATGAGATGAAATATAAAAAATGGATCTGCATAATAGCTGCTTTTTCATTCATGAGCATTTTAGGAAAAAACTTATTTACTAAAAAAGAGAAAACCAACTGACACAGGGGCAGTTGGAAGGAGGACATAAATGAATATCGTTGACGCAGTAAAAAATACAGCCTTTACAACGGCTGTTCATACCGTGTTGGATTATCTGGAGAAAGACCCGGAAAGGAATATCCCAAAAGCAATGAAACTCATGGACAGGGTTTTGCCGGATGGATGGTATGAAGGACAGAGAGCCGCATTCCGCAGGGCAATCGAGGAAAAGGGAAACTGGTATCAGCTTCTCCTGAGAGCCTATCAGTTAGACGAAGGGGTGAGGAAAACTTTTTTTCAGAACTTCATTGTCAATTCCGCTCTCAAAGGTTCTGCTATTCAGGAGGAAGTACGGAAGAAAGAAAACTGCAATGTTCCGTGGGCGATCCTTCTTGATCCTACTTCAGCCTGCAACCTGCACTGTACCGGATGCTGGGCGGCTGAGTACGGGCATAAGTTAAACCTGAGTTTGGAGACGATTGACAGTATTATTGAACAGGGAAAGAAATTAGGAACGTATATGTACATCTACACAGGCGGGGAGCCGATGGTGCGGAAAAAGGAGCTGATTACATTGTGTGAACGTCATCCGGATTGTGAATTCCTTTCCTTTACCAACGGGACATTGATCGACGAAGATTTTTGTAAGGAAATGCTCCGGGTAAAGAATTTTGTCCCGGCAATCAGCCTGGAGGGATTCGAGCAGGCAAACGATGGACGGAGGGGGCAGGGCGTTTTTGAAAAGGTCATGCGTGCCATGGAGCTGCTCCGCAAACATAAACTGCCCTTTGGAATATCCGCCTGCTATACCAGCGCGAATTATGCGGACATCAGCAGCGAACCGTTTTTCGATATGATGATTGAAATGGGAGCAATGTTTGTCTGGTTCTTCCATTATATGCCGGTTGGCAATGAGGCGGTGCCTGCATTGCTGCCTACGCCGGAGCAGAGAAAGACGGTCTATGAGAGAGTGCGGGCATACAGGAATACGAAACCGATCTTCAGTATGGATTTCCAAAATGATGCGGAATATGTAGGCGGATGTATTGCCGGAGGCAGGAACTACCTGCATATCAATGCCGCAGGGGATGTGGAGCCGTGTGTATTCATTCATTATTCTAATGTGAACATCCATGAATGCAGCCTGCTGGATGCGCTGAAAAGCCCGATCTTCATGGCATACCATGACGGGCAGCCGTTCAATAAAAATATGTTACGTCCCTGCCCGATGCTGGAAAATCCGCAGATATTAAGGGAGATGGTGAAACGCACCGGGGCAAAATCTACGGACCTGCAATCCCCGGAGGATGTAGAACATTTATGCAGCAAATGTGAATTGTATGCAGAACACTGGAAACCTGTGGCGGATACGTTATGGAAGGCCAGTGGAAAAGACGTATAAAATGATTGTCACAGGAATCCTCATTTTAGGGGGCGCTGCATATGCGGTGTGGGCAGTCCGTAAAATTTGCAGGGACCGTAAAAATGGTTCCTGCTGCGGCGGAAGCTGCCCCGGTTGTATTGGAAAAGAATATTGCAGTAAATAAATTTATTGGAAGCTGGTGCCTTTTAGAGAAGGCACCGACTTTTTTTCTCCGTTTGAATAGTCAGCAGGGATGTAATATAATTCTAATTGGATTGTAAATCCTGCTGATTGGAGCTGAGAAAAATGAGAAAAGTCTTTATAATAAAAGATGCCAGAAGGATTCTGGCAGAGCAGATCAAACATGATGGAATGTTGGAAAGGAACACTATGAGCAAAGACCCTGTTACACATGCAAAGGGGTTGTCTGCGGTTATTCCAAAAGATAATGACGGTTACTGTACTGTCTATAAGATGGATTGTGCAGATGGGCTTGGGCTTATGACGGTTTATCAGGTCTATCCGGGGATACAGCTTATTTACAATGATTTTGAGGCAACAAGCTGCGACTGGAACGGGAATCAGGATAAGAACATACTGGAGATCAATCACTGCCGGGAAGGACGGGAAGGAAGTACGCTGTTAAGCGGTTCATGCCTGTATCTGGGAGAGGGAGACATGTCTATCCATACGATGGATAACTGCTCTCCGGAAATGAGCTTTCCGCTGAAGCATTACCGTGGGATTTCGGTAGTGATTAACCTTGAGACTGTGGCCCAAAACCCGCCGGAAATTCTCTCGGAAAGCGGTATTGACATACTGAAGTTCAAGGAGAAATTCTGTCCGGACGGAAGCTGCTTTGTGATGCGGGCAAAGGATGAGATTGAGCATATTTTCTCGGAACTTTATTCTGTGCCGGACTGCCTGCAGAAACCCTACTTTAAGATAAAAGTCCAGGAACTTTTATTATACCTGTGTATGGTAGACGTATCGAAAGAAAAACAGCGGGAGCAGTACACTTCCCCGCAGGTAGATATCGTAAAGGAGATTCATAAAAAGCTGGTCGGAAATCTGCAGGTACGCCCTACGATTGATGAGCTTTCCAAAGAATATCTGATCAATACAGCAACTTTAAAAGATACGTTTAAAGGAATTTACGGACAGCCGATTGGCGCATATATGAAGGAATACCGGATCAAGCAAGCAGCCGTCCTGCTTCGTCAGACGCAGGCTACCATAGCTGAGATTGCAAACAAAGTTGGTTATGAGAATCAGAGTAAGTTTGCGACTGCTTTCCGGGATATCCTGAAGATAGCGCCAGCGGAATATCGAAAGCAGAACAGCAGTGAATGAGCTGTGGTTAAAGGTGAAACGTAAATCTGAGTCATATATGCCTTGTTTACAAGGAAGAATGTGCAAGGTAGTGAATAGTAAGATGCCCTGGAGTAATGAGTGGGAATTACTCCAGGGTATTTTTCTGCTTTTTGACATATTTTGTCAAACGATTTTTAAAATTATATACCATTCATAACTCATTCATAGGTCATTCATAACTCGGTGTTTTATAATGACAGAAAAAGAGAGAAACTAGCAGTACAAGGAATTCTTTTCCTACTGGTTTCACTCAGATATTTTCATTTTTGTATGATGCTCTGTCATAAAAAAGAAAGTCAAACTTAGGAGTATATAAAATAAGTGGGGAGTGAAATATATGACCAATATTATTATAATAGAGGTAGGGAATAATCAGGAGATCATTCAGGATGTTATTAAGCTTATCGCGGAAAAAGAGGAATGCAGGTGTACGCAGATTCAGCTAAAAGCATCGGAGGAGAATGAAGTGCTCTCTTTTCCTGGTCTGTGCATAGATTTGGCGCAGTATATTGTCCGCAGGGAGGATACGCGGATTGCAATGAGCAGCTATGAATTTCATGCGCTTGTTTACCTGGCAAAACAGCCGGGGCGGGTATTTACGAAAGAACAAATATATGATGGGGTGTACGGTGATGAGAAAATCGTAAATATTGATAATGCTGTCTACTGTCTGATCAGGGGCATTAGGAAAAAACTAAAAAATGAGTATATCCAGACGGTGAGAGGTATTGGATATAAGTTTATAATCCCAGAGGAATAAAATCTTCTGGGATTTTTACGCTTATTTTGACAAGAAGTTGCTCTTTCATCCACTCCATCGTACAGAGAAAGTAAAAGCATATATCAAAAAGTATGCTTTTTAGGATATATGGAATTATGTGCTATTTATATATCAAAAAGTCTGCATGAGGACTTTTTAGGATATTTCAAAAATATCGAGACATTTTGGGATATTTAAGGAGTGGATGGGTATGGCTGTGTATGGATATCATCGAACCAGTACCAAGGAGCAGCATCTGGATCGAGGGATTTATGAAATCAGGAAGTTTTGTAAAGAGAGCAAGATGGAACTGGTGAATATCTTTACCGATCAGCAGACAGGAAAGAATTTTAACCGGCCAAGATATACCGTTCTTTTGGAAGATGTTCTGCGTCCGGGAGACATTCTGATTATAACAGAGCTTGATCGTCTGGGCAGGAATAAGAGAGAAACCATGAAAGAGATTCAAAGATTACGGGATATGGGAGTGCGGCTTATGGTACTCGAACTTCCGACAACGCTTATGGACATGTCCCATATGGATAATGCTCTGGCACAAATGATGTTGGAAACGATCAATAACATGATGCTGGAGCTTTACGCATCTATGGCAGAGGCTGAAATGGAAAAAAAGGAAAAAAGACAGCAAGAAGGAATCGCGCGAAAAAAAGACCGTGGAGAATGGGATGATTACGGGCGTCCGGCAGCAATCCGGCAGGATGATTTTGACCGTGCGTTTGAAAGGGTGGTTGCAGGCAAGATTGGCCCGACAGATCTTCGGAGGGAATTGGGCCTTACCCATGCTACCTTCTACCGATACCGGAAAAATTATTTTGAAAAAAATCCCCAAATTCTTAAATCTGGAAAATAACGTCACTGTTATTTAGATAGAAAAGAATATTTAAAGTAGAAGGAGGAAGTTTTCTTATGAGCGAGGTACGTGTTGGAAATCTGTTTTATGATGCAGAAAGTGGAAGGTATGATATCCGGTTTGGGATGGATTCCTATTATGAAGGCTTACATTGTGGAGAGTGTTTTGATGTGAAAGTAGAGGACACCTGGGTTCCGGTCCGGATAGAGATGGATGATGAATGGTATCTGGTCGGTCTTCCGAATGTAAGGCTGGACGGATTGACTGTCCGGATTCGGATGTGAGGAGTGGATGGGATGGAAGCGTTACAGAAAATGAGATATGTGAAGCCAGCCATGAAATTTGTTACGGATGTGGATATCATATTGGAATGTGTTCACGAAGTGTATGGAATGGAAGGCGTACAGGTACTGTCGGGAAAAAATATTCATAACACCATGATTTATCCGTTTATGAAAATGTTGGAGAATCACTGCTCCAATGTTTCGGCCGAGGGATTGCATAAAGTCTTGTGGGAGATCTACGAGGACCATTTAGAGAAAGCAGATTTTCTTGAGAAGGCGGAAACCATAATAAAACCATACTTAAAAAATGAAAAGGAGGATAAACAGGATGGATAAAAAAATCAGATACACAGATCACCATGTAATAATTTCTGAAATACCGAGGATGTATAATCAGATATTAGAAAGACTGCTTGAAAAAAGAGATTTGGAAACCGTGTTGTATCTAAGGATGATGATGGAAACCGGAATACGCTGCAGAGATCTGTGTGAGCTGAACGATTCTAATATCAAAGGAAGGGAAATCAAAATATCAGCACTGAAGGACGGAATGGAGTATCATGATTTTCAAGGAAAGTATCCGAAAATTTCTAAAAGGACTGCGCAGATTGCCCGGATTGTATTCCGGGATGGCGTGTGTTTTTCAGGGACACAACAAGGGTACATGTTCAGAATTAGAAAGTGCTGTGACAATCCCGAATTTCATCCATATTTGTTAAGGCGTTATTATATGCACATCATGTTATTACGAGCGTATAAAAAAGGTGTCCTGATTACAAGCCGGCGATTGTTCTGGGGAGACATCCAATAAGGGAATCTTATTTTTATGTACAAATTTGCTTTTATATGATAAAATAAAAGCAAATTTGTATTGGCGGTGATAGATATGGAAATTCAGAAAGCCATTGAACGTATAGCAGAAGATCATAATGGGATTATTCGGACTAAAGACATTGTAAATGCCGGACTGCGGAGGGAAGTGCTGCCTCAGTTGGTAAAAGAAGGAATACTGGATAAGGAAAGCAGAGGGGTATACATTCTTTCTGGAGAATGGGCGGATGAATACGCTATGCTTCAAAAAAAATATCCGCAATGTATTTTTTCCTATGGCACAGCTATGTATTTCTGGGGAATGTCAGACCGGGTGCCTGATCCGATTTCGGTCAGCGTCCCCCAAGGCTATAATGCGTCCTGCGTGAAGAAAGCATATCCAACGATTCAGGTACATTTTGCTAAAAAGCAGTGGTGGGAAGTCGGAATTACGGAGACGGATTCCCCACAAGGCGGTAAGATTAAAGTTTATAACAAAGAACGTTGTATCTGTGATTTGATCAGGGATAAAGAGAAAATAGAACTGCAGCTTTATACCCAGGCTATCAAAGATTACTTCAGAGATGGAAAGAAAGATATCCGCAGGCTGCTGAAATATGCAGAACTCTTTTCTGTGGAAAAGAGAGTGCGGTCTTATATGGAGGTATTGTTGTGAAATCACCAGAGCAGTTAAAAGGTGCAGTAAAGAATATTGCGAAACAGAAAAAGATTAGTCCACAGGCAGTTTTGCAGACGCTGATGTTTGAGAGATTAGTTGAGAGACTGTCAGCATCTGAGTTCCGGGAACGTTTTATCCTGAAAGGCGGTTTGCTGATCTCCTCTATGGTAGGAATCGGGGAGAGAACGACAATGGATATGGATACGACAGTAAAAGGACTGGACATGAATGAAAAAGAGATTCGGTCCACGGTTGAAAAGATATTGTCGGTGGACGTCGATGACGGTGTGAATTTTGTCTTGAAAGGGATTTCTCCGATTAGGGAAAATGATGAATACGAGAATTTCAGGGTATCGCTTTTAGCTGTTTATGGGAAAATGAAGATACCGATGAAAATAGATATTACAACAGGCGATGCAATAACGCCGGGAGAAATCATATATCATTTCCCGTTGACGTTTGAAAACAGGAGTGTAGATGTTTGGGCATATACATTGGAAACGATTTTGGCTGAAAAGTATGAGACGATTATAAGGCGGGGGACGGCGAATACGCGGGCCAGAGATTTTTACGATCTGTATTTATTACATATGATGTATGCGGAACAGATTCATATGACAGACTTAAAAAGAGCGGTGGCACTGACATCCCAAAAACGCGGATCAGAGGCAGATATGAAACAGGCAGATGAAATCTTGAAGGAAATACAGAACTCTGATATTATGAGGAAATTATGGGAAAAATATCAGAGGGAAAGTCTGTATGCGAAAGACATTTCCTTTGATTCAGTGATAGAATGTGCAAATGAAATTGAGAGATTGCTTCGGTAGAAAGGAATAGGAGTGAGGCAAGTTGAGATATTATATTGCTGATCCACATTTTTTTCATGCCGCGTTGAATACCAAAATGGATAAGCGTGGCTTTGAAAGTGTAGAGCAGATGAACCAATATATGCTGGATAGATGGAATGAAAAGGTCCGAAAAAATGATGAGGTCGTTATTATAGGGGATCTATCCTGGGGAAAAGCGGAGGAAACCAATGAGCTGCTTGATCGGCTTAATGGCCGCTTGTATCTCATCCAGGGGAACCATGACCGGTTTTTAAAGAATAAGGATTACAATGCCAACCGATTTGTATGGGTGAAACCATACGAGGAGCTTCAGGACAATAAGCGTAAGGTTATTCTTTGTCATTATCCTGTCATGTGTTACAACGGTCAGTATCGTGTTGATGAAGAAGGGAATCCGAAAGTGTATATGCTGTATGGGCACGTACATGATACGCAGGATCAGCGGTTGCTGGAGCAGTTTCAGGAGATCACCAGGAATACGACTACGGTGAGTCCGGATGGAACCTCAAGACAGATTCCCTGTCATATGATAAACTGTTTCTGTATGTATTCGGATTATACGCCGCTTACTTTGGATGAGTGGATTCTATGTGACGAGAAAAGGAGAGCCGGGAATGTGTGGTAGATATTATGTGGATGATGAGACAGCCAGAGAAATTGAGAAAGTGGTACGGGAAGTAGATGCAAAGTTGAGAAAAGAGAGAATGGGTGATATTTACCCTTCTCAGACAGCAGCCGTTTTGACGGGAAAGATACCGGGATTAAAAGCAGAAGAAATGAACTGGGGATTTCCACAATATCAAAAGAAAGGGCTTTTGATCAATGCCAGAGCAGAGACTGTGCTTGAAAGAAAGACCTTTCGGGAAAGTGTGCTGCACAGACGCTGCATTATACCCGCAAAACATTTTTATGAGTGGGATTCTGGGAAAAATAAGGTGACTTTCTTACGAGAGGATGAACCGGTCTTATATATGGCTGGCTTTTATAACCGTTTTCAGGAGGAAGAACGATTTATTATTATCACCACACAGGCGAACGAATCCGTGAAGAAGATTCATGACCGGATGCCGCTGATCTTGGAAAGACAGGAATTGGAAGACTGGATCTATGATGATAACTTCCTGGAATTTGCCTTGCACAAAGTCCCGGTACAGTTAATAAAACATCAGGAGTACGAACAGCAGAGTCTGTTTTAGATAAGAAAAGAGCCGTCCAGTGATATGATACCCCTTAAGTAGACAAGGTAAATAACCAAAATCTACTTGAGGGGTATTCTCATCCGGCCCCGTGGTTTTTAACAGGCTGGAGTTCTGTATCCAGATCAGAAATGGTATGTCTATCCTCATCCAGGGGAATATTACTTACAATTTCGGACATAGGAATCAATTCTGCC
>CAMQZX010000020.1 GCA_947039785.1 uncultured Lachnospiraceae bacterium
TTCTTAACTAGATATAAACGATTCACGACTATCAGCCCCAAAGTATCCCTCGACTTTGAATGTGTGCCAAAATTGCCTTCTGACCACGCTTTAAAATCTTTGTTTCTTATTTGTTTTCAATAGTTGCAATGTCAATCAGTGTCAGATTGTTCAAATCTGTGCTTTCCAGACTGGTCACAAGAGCATTGGCGGTATCCATGGCAGTCAATACATGAACGCCCGTCTCTATGGCATTTCTGCGGATCAGGAAGCCATCATGCGCGTGTTCTACCCCCTGAGATGGGATATCAATGATCAGGTCAATCTTATGTCCCAGAATCAGATCCATCAGGTTTGGTGACGGCTGTTCCAGCTTGTTGGTACGAATGACCTTGATGCCGTTGGCTTTGAGTACTTTAGATGTTCCTCTTGTGGCATAGATTCGGTATCCAAGAGCCTCAAATCTTCTGGCAATGTCCACTACCTCTTCTTTTTCTTCATCCCTCACAGTAATAATCATATTTTTATGTTTCGGCAATTTGATTCCTGCCCCCAGGAACGCTTTATACAGTGCCTCTGTGAAAGTCTCAGCAATTCCAAGGCACTCTCCGGTGGACTTCATCTCAGGTCCCAGGCTAATGTCTGCGCCGCGGATTTTCTCAAAGGAGAATACCGGCATCTTGATGGCAAAATGTTTTGCTTCCGGCTGTAATCCCGGTGTATATCCCAGCTCTTTGATCTTATGTCCCAGAATCACCTTGGTTGCCAGAGGCACAATGGGAATCCCTGTTACTTTACTGATATATGGAACAGTACGGCTGGAACGCGGATTTACCTCAATAACGTAAACCTCTTCTCCACACACAATAAACTGAATGTTGATCATTCCGATTACGTGGAGAGATTTTGCCAGTCTCTTTGTATATTCTTCTATGGTCTTCTTGGCATTGGCACTGATGGTCTGAGCCGGATATACGGAAATACTGTCACCGGAGTGGATTCCTGCACGCTCAATATGCTCCATAATACCTGGAATCAGGATGTCCTGGCCGTCACAGACAGCGTCTACCTCAATTTCCTTACCCATCAGGTATTTATCCACAAGAATGGGATGTTCCTGCGCAATCTGGTTGATGATTCCGATGTATTCTTCCACGTCCTCATCGTTGATGGCAATCTGCATACCCTGACCTCCCAATACGTAGGAAGGACGAACCAGTACGGGATAGCCCAGCTCGTTGGCGGCCTTCTTGGCTTCCTCTGCGGTAAATACAGTATGTCCCTTTGGGCGCGGAATCTGGCACTCTTCCAGAATGCCGTCAAACAGCTCACGGTCCTCTGCCGCATCCACATTTTCCGCGGAGGTTCCCAGAATCTTCACGCCCATCTTAATCAGGGCTTCGGTCAGCTTGATGGCTGTCTGTCCGCCGAACTGTACCACAGCTCCGTCTGGTTTTTCGATATTTACCACATTCTCCACGTCTTCCGGAGTTAATGGCTCAAAATACAATTTATCCGCGATGTCAAAGTCTGTACTTACGGTTTCCGGGTTGTTGTTGATAATAATGGTTTCGTAACCTTCCCTGGAAAACGCCCAGGTACAATGTACGGAGCAGAAGTCAAACTCAATACCCTGACCGATACGAATAGGACCGGAACCAAGAACCAGAACTTTCTTTCTGTCCGGTGTTGCGATAGCTTCGTTTTCACCACCGTAAACAGAATAGTAATATGGTGTAGAAGCCTCAAATTCCGCCGCACAGGTGTCTACCATTTTGTAGGCAGCTACAATGTTGTATTGCTTACGCATGGCTTTGACTTCATCCTCGGTGGAGCCTGCCAGGTTTGCAATCAGGTAATCCGGGAATTCCAGTCTCTTGGCTTCTCTTAACAGGTCTTCTGTGAGGGGCTGAGTCTTTAATGCCTGCTCCATTTCTACTAAAATTGCAATTTTATCAATAAACCATACGTCAATCTTGGTGATGTTGTGAATCTGCTCGTAGGATATACCACGACGGATGGCTTCTGCAATCACCCAGATTCGTCTGTCGTCCACTACATGGAGCTGTGCAATCAGCTCTTCCTCATTTAATCCTGTAAAATCATAGGACATTAAACTGTCTACGTGCTGTTCCAGGGAACGGATGGCTTTCATCAGAGCGCCTTCGAAATTATTGCAGATGCTCATAACCTCTCCGGTTGCCTTCATCTGTGTGGTCAATGTTCTCTTGGCACTGATGAATTTGTCAAAGGGCAGTCTTGGAATTTTCACTACACAGTAGTCCAGCATTGGTTCAAAGCTGGCGTAGGTCTTTCCGGTAATGGCGTTTGGAATCTCATCCAGTGTGTAGCCAAGAGCAATTTTTGCAGCAACCTTGGCAATTGGATAACCGGTTGCCTTGGAGGCCAGTGCGGAGGAACGGCTTACACGGGGATTTACCTCAATAACACAGTATTCGAAGCTTTCCGGATGCAGGGCGTACTGCACGTTACATCCTCCGGTGATGTTCAATTCGCTGATAATGTTTAAAGCGGAGGTACGCAGCATCTGGTATTCCTTGTCGCCCAGTGTCTGGGAAGGTGCCACTACGATACTGTCTCCGGTGTGAACGCCTACCGGGTCAATGTTTTCCATATTACATACGGTAATGCAGTTACCGTTACTGTCACGCATTACTTCGTACTCAATTTCCTTCCAGCCTGCAATACAACGCTCTACCAATACCTGTCCCACACGGGAGAGGCGCAGACCGTTCTCCAGGATTTCTCTTAATTCATGTTCATTGTTGGCAATACCGCCTCCGCTTCCGCCCAGAGTGTAAGCAGGACGAAGTACCACGGGGTAACCAATGGTGTTTGTAAAATTCACACCATCCTGTACAGATTCTACTACCAGGGATGCGGCGATTGGCTCGCCGATTTTTTCCATAGTGTTTTTAAATTCCAGTCGGTCCTCCGCCTTTTTGATGGTCTGAGAGGTGGTTCCGATAAGGCGCACGTTATGCTCCTGTAAAAATCCTGCCTCGTCCAGCTCCATGGCAAGATTCAGGCCTGCCTGTCCCCCCAGGGTGGGCAGAATGCTGTCTGGTTTTTCTTTTAAGATTAACTGCTCTACTACTTCTACCGTTAATGGTTCAATGTATACTCTGTCTGCAATATCTTTGTCTGTCATGATAGTGGCAGGGTTTGAGTTTAACAGAACTACCTCGATGCCTTCCTCTTTCAGGGAACGGCAGGCCTGAGTTCCTGCGTAGTCAAATTCGGCTGCCTGACCAATGACGATGGGGCCTGAGCCGAGAACTAATACTTTCTTAATATCCGGATTCTTAGGCATTTTCTTTTCCTCCCATCATTTCCATAAATCTATCGAATAAATAGCCGGAGTCCTGCGGTCCCGGACATGCTTCCGGGTGGAACTGTACGGTGAAAATATTCTTTCCAACATAGGACAATCCTTCATTGGTTCCATCGTTTACATTAACGAAGGCAGGTACAGCGATGTTTTTGTCCAGCTTTTCTGTTTCCACTACGTAGCCGTGATTCTGGGATGAAATGTATACTCGGTTGGTAGTCAGATCCTTGACCGGATGGTTGCCGCCCCGGTGTCCGTATTTCATCTTGTGTGTGTCGGCTCCTGTTGCCAGTGCCATAAGCTGATGTCCAAGGCAGATAGCAAAAATCGGTGTGTCGGAATCGTATAATTTTTTAATCTCTGCTATGATGCCGGTACACTCTTTTGGGTCTCCAGGACCATTGGACAGCATGATGCCGTCAGGCTGGTCTGCGAGAATTTCCTCTGCGCTGGTCCGTGCAGGGTATATAGTCACCTGACATCCTCGGTCATTGAGTGATTTGGCGATATTTTGTTTGGCTCCCAGATCCAGCAGCGCAACTTTTGGGCCCTTTCCAGGCAGGATCTGCTTTTCTCTGCAGGTTACTTTCTCTACAACTTTTCCTGTTTTGTACGCTTTTAACCGGGGAATAATGTCGTCTAACTTATAGTCCTCATTGACTGTGATCATACCATTCATTGTACCTTTCTCACGAAGGATTTTCGTAAGGGCACGGGTATCAATTCCTGCTATGCCTGGGATATCATGTTTTTCTAAGAAATGCCAAATAGAGTCTTCGCTGCGGAAGTTGCTGGGAATTCTGGATAATTCCCGAACAATGAAGCCGTCAACCCAAGGTCGAATCGATTCTTGATCTTCGTAACAAATGCCGTAATTGCCGATTAAGGGGTAGGTCATGCATACGGCCTGTCCTGCATAGGAGGGGTCGGTCATTACTTCCAGATAGCCTGTCATTGATGTGTTGAATACTATTTCACTGATTACTTCTTTTTGGGAACCGATACTGGTTCCTGTGAATACATGTCCGTCTTCTAATATTAGGAATGCTTTCATGGTATCATCCTTTCTTCATTTGAGCAAAAAAGACCTTTTTCTGGTTCTTTTTAATCTTTCAGATTCTATCATAGAGGATTGGATTTTTCAACTGATTTTATGGCTAAATTTTTTTGTGGTTTTGAAAAATATTTTGTGGTTTTTGTTAGCTAACAGAGGAGAAAGGGCAGGTTGAGATGCTGTCGATACATATTAATAGCGGCGTCACAGTTATTTTTGTGATGCCGCTTGTTTGTTTTATTGTTCCAGGGGAACGATATAGAAATTTTCTTCCGTTACGTTTTCTCCTATTTCAGGAGCGGTTTTTTGGAATAACAGACTTTCTACCTGATCGATGTCCAGGACACGGTCTATGGCAAAGGTTTCACAATATAAGTCACTGTCCTCGGATTCATAGCCCATGGTGCCGGGTCCCGCATAGAGATAGGGATAGAGTGTACCGTCTTTCATACGGACTCCACTGAGTGCCGGTGGTTCTGCGTAGGTTGTGTGTTCAAATTCTTCTCCAGTGGTTCCGTCGACAGCAGCTTCTGAAATCTCCTGTCTCGGAAACTGAGCAGCAGTTTTCAGAGATATTGGGGATATTTCTGCCTGGACTACAGTAGCTCCTGTGTCTCCCAGTGGTACACTCAGGTCATATTTGCGAATGTCTTCACATCCCTCCAATACCCAGTCCAACGTCCAGCTTCCTTCAATATCCGGCGTATACTCTGCTTTATAAACGGTTCCCATATTTTGAAATTCCACATGAATTTCTTTTCCGATGAAAAAGCCCTCCCGATCATGACCGGACAAAACACACTGGTAATCCAGGCTTCCATCCTCCATGGTATAGTTTTCCATATAACTGCCATCTTCATTCACCGGAATGGCAGAGCCATCATCCATGACAGCCATACCATTATCCCCGGTAACCCATCCATTGTAAAAGCTGCCGCTCCAGGAAGGTTCCTCGCCGTCAACTGTTATGGTAATGAATTCGAAGTCCGGCTGGATGCCTTCTTCCACCTCATATCCTTCCACCTTAAAGGACAGGTAGGCATAGTAGCTGTCCACAATAGTCTGCTGGGCAGTGATTGTGATGCCATTATCGGTGACGGATTTGTTGACGGCTACAGCGGTATGATTTTCTTCCAAAACAGGTTTTTGTTCTTTTGTGACGCGAAGTCCCTGCTCCAGGCTTCGACTCCACTTCATGTAGGCGGATGCTCCAACACTTACGGTTCCCAGAATTAGGATTGCGGCGACTAATGCAATCCACATTTTCTTTCTGGGAATTTTGCGGGAGTTTGAGTGATAAGTGCCTGGGGCAGCCGGAACAACTTTTGTGGTGGTTGTTTTTGTCTTGTTTAAGAAGGAACCTTTGCCAGACTTATCATTTCCCTGGGACTGGCTGACCTCCTCCTGAATTGCGGCAATAGCTGCGTTGGCCTTGTCTTGTACCACATCTGGAATTTTTATTTCTTTCTGAAGAATTTGGATGATGTCTTTTTCGTTCATATTAATCTCCTCCTCTGTGATTCGGGGTAATAATCAACGGCTAATTTTTCACGCCCTCTGGCAAGACGGGTTCGGACAGTACTTTCCGTAATATCCAAAATCACGGCTATTTCACTGGTTTTAAAGCCTTCTACATAGTAAAGCATAATCACCAGACGATATTTTTCATCCAATTGTTTGAGCGCTTCGTTCCATTCGATATTCTCGAATCCGGTGTCCTTGGATGGCTGTTCCGGGACTTTTTCCGTAAACCAGAGATTTTCCTTTCTCCGACAGATATCATTGCACTTGTTGACCAGAATGCGTGTCATCCAGGTTCGAAAGTAGGATACCTGCTTTAACTGGGATAATTTCTCCCAGCAAGTCAGTATGGTGTCCGATATGGCATCCGCCGCATCTTCTTCATTCTGCAGAATGGCCCGGGCAGTCTTGTACATATTTTGCATCTGCGACTGCATCAGCTCCGTAAAGGCCGCTGCATCCCGGTTCTGCGCTTTTTTTACTAAGTTGTCCATAAGGATTCCTCCATTTTGGTATCGTATGCGCTGAAGGGGATTGGGAATGGCTTCCCACGCATTTCGATACGTTTGTGTTCTTTAGGTACAGATTTTTTATGTTTCTAATAATTAGACGTGAGGAAACAAAAAAACGTCTCAAAGTATTACGATTATTTTAAAAAATAGCCTGAAATATAAAATAGCGCAAGAGTCATTTCTGATTCTTACGCTATTTTTAGCCTGGAGGATACAATCCCCATTGCAGTTTATTAAATGATATCGCTGTATTCCCTTGCAACTGCAAGGGAATACCTTGTAGGGCACTAGCCTGCTGAACAGTTACGTTATTTTATTGTTACCGTGTTACTGATGTAACTAAACTGAGTTTTATAACCGCTCTTCGTAACGATGGATCTCATTGTATATTTCTGAGATTTTTCCTTTTTCAGATTCAGACCTGTTAACGTGCAGGTAATCTTTCCGTTACTGGTCTTGACTTTGCTTACCTTCACAAATTTCTTAGTCTTGCTGTTGTACTTGTACAGATAACCGTTCTTGATCTGATAAGCTGCGATATATTTCTTAGTCTTTGTATTATACTTGTAAATACGATAAGCAGTAGCCCTAGGCACCTTGTTAAAGGAAATCGTAGCTTTTGACGCACTGCTTACTGCTGAGGTTCTCTTGCCCTGTATCTTTAATTTGGTTGGCCTGGTCAATACCTTAATTGCACTTGTATACGCGCCATAATAGTATTTACTCTCCTTAACCACTGCACGGACTTTATAAATATGGGCAGTGCCCGCAGGTCTTGATTGATCCTTATAGGTATTGGTCTTAACCTGAGCCAGTCTCTCATATTTTTTCAGCTTACTGTTGTAGCGGTATACGCGGTAACCGTCTGCTCCTTCTACCTCATCCCAGGTAAGTGTTATGGTTGCAGCAGTGGAAACTGTCTTCTGAAGCTTTGTGGCTCCCACAGCAATCGGAGTTGTCTTTGTAAGGACGTATTTCATTCCCTTTGCAACCTGGAAGGTAACCTTACCGTCCTTCTCCACGGTACAGGTCTGGTTTGCAGATACCAGTGTTTTATCAGAGGTATTATAACACCGAACCTGAACTTCATCGCCCTTTTCAAATCCCATGTCAGAACCATTTACTGTAATTAAGAATGTTCCCGGCAAGTCAGAGCTATGTGCAAAGTCCACGGTCATGCCGCTTTCATCTGCGTATAGTTTCTCATTTACCTGATCATCTTTTGCTGCATTTTTAATCTTTAAAAGCAGGTCTACATCTTTAAGTTTCTCAGGATGAATGTCCTCACTGTTTACCGATACCTGATAGGACTGCCCATTCACATTGTCGATGGTAATATCCAGATCCTTCTTGGAATCCATTGCCGCTTTCAGCGTGCTCTTTGGAAGAATAAGGCTATTCAGCTTCACATTTTCTGAATTGCTGAATGAATCGGGAACCTTTACAGTTACGGAAACTTCTTGCTCAGTACTGTTTTTAATAGTATCTGCCAGTGTATCTTTTCCAATATTTACTGTTACATTGACAGGTTTTTCTACTGTTCCAGGAGTTACCTGTGGTATCTCCACAACAATGTTTCCATCCTTATTTTCTACTTCCGGTGATAAAGTCACATCACCATCCACAGGAGGCTCAGGTGTTTCTGTTGGTTCTGGTGTCTCTGTCGGCTTCGGTGGTTCTTCCTCCTTGCCTTCTACAATGTTAACTGTATATTCTTTGGAAGTTTCATGATCCTGTGCTTTAGCTGTCAATGTTATCGTCTGTGGAAGTCCTCCAAGTAAAATTTCTCTAGCATGGGTGTTGTCATATAAGATGTCTCCTATATACACAAGACCACTTTCTTTCTGTGTCTGTGCTGTCATTTTCACGCTCTTTGTTCCCTTTGGAACTGTTAACGTGTAAACTGTCTCACTTTCTGATAATTCCGGTGAGAGCGTTCCCCTATCAAAGGACAGTGCTTTCAGGCTGGCATTGGTATCATAATCTATATTTACACTCAACCCATACAGACCTCCTACCAGGCCGCCTGTTGACTGGAATTTTACATTGATTGTATCACCAGTGAGATATTTTTCCGGTATTTCACGGCGCACTGTGTAGAATCCATCAGGAGACAACTCTTTATCTTGTCCATTTATAGTCTCTGTTACAAATTTCTCTCCATTGATATAAATATCAAAAGTTCTTCCGTTGTCACCTCCTGCTCCGTAATAAGTGGTTGATAAAAACTGTGTTCTCGAAGTTTTACTGATTGCCAGATCATAAGAGAACCATCCGCCGGCCTTGGCGTCACGATAAGTTCTTCCGCTGTAAGTTCCAACTGAAGAATCAGCCGAAGCCTGAACATTATGGGAAAGCTCCGAATTATTATTATCAAACGTAACAATCAGGTCAGAACTTGCCTCCTCATCTCGTTTCTGCCGTTTGTCTTCCAGAATAGATGCCTGCAACTCTTCAGAATCCGGCTCTGCCAGTTTCATATAAAGACCATATCTTTCTTTATACTGCATAAAGTGCGGTGTAAAAATAAGCTGATCATCCAAATCTGTTCCCTGCAGTTTAAACTGTATCTTTCCATCTTCGCTGTCTTCAATTCGAACCAGGTTTTTTGTAATATTTTGTTTCCACTCGTCTGATGACTGAGTTTCCAGAGTAATGGTATTAGGCACAGTACTATCCAACTTTGAAACACGAACCATAATGCCATTCGGATTCCAGCCTTCAATGTCATTGGAACCAAGCCCTGCACTTAATACCACAGGACCATACTTAAAGGCTACCATATTGTTATTATCCGGAAGGTCATAAACTGCCACCTCCATAGGATAAGTAATCTCTAGCATATCACCTGCCTGCAGACCTGCAAATACCAGGTATCCATCAACTTCGGAAAGAGTAATCTTCTCTCCGTTTTTCTCAACTGTAATGTCGTCTGCCACCCAATCCGGGATTCGCACCTTTATTGTTTTGTTAGCGCTGTTATTGTTTACCTGAATCTGAAATGTATCCTCATTTGGCATATTTGCTGTCTGTGTCAGACTCAATCCGTCTTTATTATAAGAAGAACTCTGGAACATATTTACATAAAGTCCATCCTCCATATCCAGATAAATGGTATCTCCAAGCTTTGTAAAGTTCTCCACGCCTGTTCCGGTACAGCACCAGAAGGATTCATATGGCGTGTTATAAATCTTGCTGTATCCCGCTCCCATGGGCTGGAAATACATCATCATTCCTGTTTCCGGATTCTGTGAAGACAGAATTGCATTGATATATGTATTTTCATAATAATCCATATACTTTTTATCGCCAGTCAACTGGAACAGCATACGGGAAAGCTTCAGCATATTGTAGGTATTACAGGTTTCACAGTTTGCTTCAGACATATCGCCTGCCAGTACATCAGCACCATGAAAATGCTCAAAACTACTGTTTCCTCCGGTAATGTAGGTATGATGCTCCACAACAATATCCCAGAAATTTACAGCGGCTGTCTTATACATGTCCAGGCTGCTTTTCTCACTATCAGTAAGTTCACCATAATATTTGTCCTGTGTCAGAACCATATAACGTTTCAGGGCACCAATCAGCTTTGGAATGGTAGTATTGGCATGTTTTCCTGCAAGTACGTCATTGTTATTTGACAGCTGATTAAAAAGGTCTGTCTCATCAAAATATTCAGCGGCTGTTTTATAATGATCATTTCCTGTAATATTATACAGTTCATACAATGCTTCATTCATTCCGCCGTATTCTGTACGCAGCATTTTTCCCTTGTCGGTCAGTTTGGCCAGACGTTTATAGAAGTATTCCCCGTAATTTTCTGCCACCGCAAGAGCTTTCTTTCCGATTTCTCCATCTACGTTCTTGGCAATATCAATCAAACCTGCCAGAACCTTATGAAGATTATAATATGGCACAAGTGTATTTGGGCTGGTTTCGCTTTGAGAGGAAGCTATTCCATCAATATCCCTCAAACGACCTTCCGGAAATGCAGAAATATATCCTGCACTGTCCGGATATTTCTCGGCAAATGCTTTCTGACATTCCTCCAGCCCATTTACCGCATCCTCAACCTGCACCATCAGTTGAGCCTTTATACTATCATCCTTACTTCCAAGATAAGCCTGAGATAACGCTGACATATAATGTCCAAAGAAATGCGAGCGGAAATTATTTCCATTGCTTCTCTCCCATCCGCCATAACCGGAATCTGTCTTAGGTTCCAACCCCGCAGTCTTATAAAATTCATATAAGAATTTTTCAGAAGACATACTTAACAAATACTCAATATCCTTAGCTTCCGCATTTAATAAATAACGGTCAGAGAGTGTAACTTTGTCCATTTCATTATTTGTCAGTGTAGGAGTATTTACCCTGATCTCAAACGTTTTTGCGGCTGTCGCCTCACCCTTTGAGACGGTAGCAGTCATAGTAACTGTAACACTATCGTCCGGAATATTCACCTTACCATCATTGCTGATTACAGAAGTATTGTTGGAAGACCAGCTAATCGTACTTCCATTCTTACCAACAACAGGCAGCTCTAAGTCAGCATAAGCAGCTGAAGGAAGAGACAATGCTGCTGCATCTGCATCGACCATCGACTGATAATCGAAGGTCTTCACTTCTTCATAAAGCTGAATTACTTTTTCCTGATCCACAGCCTCACTTAAAAGAATTACCTGATCCAGTGCTACTTTCAAATAAGATCCTTTGTATTTCGGGCCATTCCAGCCAATGGATTTCCGCATTGTATTGTCGACATCAATTGTACCATCTGCTCCGCCGGTGCCAATCGAATATACAATAGAAGAATCCTGCTTCAGTCCATTCCGATATACTACTACTTCTTTTGTAGCATTGTCAAAGGTAATCGTTACCTGTGTCCAGGTATTTGCCGGAAAGTAAGTACTTCTGTCAGCATTCACTGCAACCTGATACGGCTGTTTATTGACATCCGAGGAACCAATGGATACGATAATTGGCTGATTTTCCTGAGAAGCTACATACCATCCATCTGTATACCATTCTTCTTTGTTCCAGAGAAAAATTTGCTCTCCACTCATTTTATTACTTCCCGGATTCACCCAGAAGGAATATGTAAGGCTGGATGGATTTAAGTCACTAGAAGTTCCCAGATCAAGGTAAGTATTTCCATTAAGCTGCAGAGCTTTTGTGCCTTCCCTTACACCGTCTACGTAGACCTCCTGTCCTTTAACGGATACCTCATGATTTTTACCGGAAGTATCTTCTATCTTCTCTCCTTCCATGGTTAATTCCAGTACTCTGTTTTCGTCCTGTACTGCAAGTGATTGTGTATCAATCTCACCAGCACGCTCTTCCTCCGACACAGCTGTGCTGTCCATATCTTCTAAATTTTCTTCATCCTTTTCAGCCGTATCGCCAAGCTGTATATCATCTTCCTGGCTATCATTTTCGTCTGTGATCAGAACTTCACCCGCTGTGCCTTCCTCACCTTCAGTACTTATTTCCTCTACCATAAGTTCTTCCGGAGATGCCATAGCAACATTTGGTACAGAGGTAATCACTACTGCCGATGCGAGTGCTATCGAAATGCCGCGCTTTAAATATAATTTTTTTCTTAGCATACTCTACCTTCCTTCTCATAAAAAATTAATATATAAAATAGTTCAAAATTACGTGATTATTCAAATACAGCCCCGCAGGAATTCGTGCCTAATGTTCAAACATCGATTCCCGCGGGACTATTTTGGAGCGGCTAAGTGTCAAAGCCCTTTGTATTCCTACAGCCAGCTTTTTGTCAGAGGAGACAATTTATAACTTTTTACTATTTAATAGTTACGCTATTACTTGTATAGCTAAACTGCGTCTTGTAGCCGTTCTTGGAAACAATTGATCTTGCCGTATATTTCTGAGATTTTTCCTTTTTCAGATTCAGACCTGTTAACGTGCAGGTAATCTTTCCGTTACTGGTCTTGACTTTGCTTACCTTCACAAATTTCTTAGTCTTGCTGTTGTACTTGTACAGATAACCGTTCTTGATCTGATAAGCTGCGATATATTTCTTAGTCTTTGTATTATACTTGTAAATACGATAAGCAGTAGCCCTAGGCACCTTGTTAAAGGAAATCGTAGCTTTTGACGCACTGCTTACTGCTGAGGTTCTCTTGCCCTGTATCTTTAATTTGGTTGGCCTGGTCAATACCTTAATTGCACTTGTATACGCGCCATAATAGTATTTACTCTCCTTAACCACTGCACGGACTTTATAAATATGGGCAGTGCCCGCAGGTCTTGATTGATCCTTATAGGTATTGGTCTTAACCTGAGCCAGTCTCTCATATTTTTTCAGCTTACTGTTGTAGCGGTATACGCGGTAACCGTCTGCTCCTTCTACCTCATCCCAGGTAAGTGTTATGGTTGCAGCAGTGGAAACTGTCTTCTGAAGCTTTGTGGCTCCCACAGCAATCGGAGTTGTCTTTGTAAGGACGTATTTCATTCCCTTCGCAACCTGGAAGGTAACATTACCGTCCTTCTCCACGGTACAGGTCTGGTTTGCGGATACCAGTGTTTTATCAGAAGCCCGATAATACCGAACCTGAACCTCATCACCTTCCGCAAAGCCCATCTCTGTGCCATCTACTGTAATGGAGAATCTTCCCGGCAAGTCAGTCCTGTGTCCAAAGTTCACAGTCATACCGCTTTCATCCGCATACAATTTCTCATTTACCTGAGAATCATCTGCTGCATTTACGATATCTAAAAGTAAATTCACATTGGCAAGTTTAGATAGATTAATGTCATCACTGTTTACAGCTATCTGATAAGACTTTCCATTCACCTGACTGACTGTAATATCCAGATTCTTTTTATTGTCCTTTGCAGCCTTCAGCACTGCTTTTGGCAAAATCAGGCTTTCCAGATTTACGTACTCCGTATTTGTCATGGAATCCGGAACATTTACACTTACAGATACATCTTTATCAGTACTGTTCTTAATCTGCTCTTCCAAAGTATCTTTGCCAAGAATAACCGTCACATTTGTCGGGTTATCCTTAGTTCCGGCACTTACCTGGGGCACATCCACCGTAATTGTTCCATTTTTATTCTCCGCTTCCGGTGACAGTGTTACATCACCGCCTACTTCCGGGGTCGGCGTTACTGTCGGGGTCTCTTTCACAAATTTAATTGTATAAACACCATCTGCCAGATTGTCATTGGTCACAGTAATCGTGGCCACCGGATTTTCTGCTGTTGGCTGTATTACTTCTGCCTTTGTGCCATTTGCTGTCTCCGCAGTTACTGTGGGATACGTATCCCCTTTAATTGTTACTGTATATTCCATGGTGTCTTTATCGAAACCAGTCAGTTCTTTGCCGTCCAGCTTAATGGATGAAGCCGATGCGGTTCCCGCCATGGCAGCCATTACCTTCTGATATTCTGCTGCAGTAATCCGCATTGGAGTACCATGTCTTGGAGTTTTGCCTCCGCCAGGAAGCTTATAACCGGAAGTCAATCTGGTAAAATCACCCTCAAGATCATTGGAAATCATAGGATAATAGCCACCGCCTCCGTAATTGTCCAAAAGCAGACAGTATTTTGCTCCATTTTTCTCCACGTCATCTTCATTAAATTTGAAAATGGACGGTCCTTCTACACCACCCTGGGATCCCAGTACTGGTGTGCTGATGGAAATTGCATTGCTGTGAAGCAGAGTTTTTGTCTTTTCTGCAATAATATTTTTCTTTGCCTCATTTTTAGAATAACGATAATACCAGCCATTTTCCTTCAATATAGTAGTATCAATTGTGGTATCTGCGTTATCTATCATCACCTGAGGTTCGGTGAATGTGTAGAAATCTCTTGTCTTGGCATACCAGATTCTCTGCTTGCTGTAATTATCCTCCGGTGTCTTGGATGCCCAGTAAACCACATACTCGCCTGTCTCTTCGTCGTAGGTGGCTTCAGGTGCCCAGGTGCAGCCTGCACCAATGTCAGCACTTACCTCAACCATTCTCTGCTGAGACCAGTTTACAAGATCTGCAGACTCCCATACCATCAGAGAATTACTTCCTGCTGTCTGTGCTCTTCCCCAATCACCATTGTAATAAATTGACAAGTCCGTAGCAATCAGATAGAACTTGTCTCCTTCATGAGAGCGGAGAATAAATGGATCACGCACTCCCTTCTCTCCCAATGTGGAGGTAAGATACGGTCTGTTGTTATTTAAATCCTTCCAGTTCAGTCCATCCTGACTTGCTGAAAAATAAATCTGCTCCTGATCTGCCGCATTCTGTCCCACAAAATAAGCGAAGAAATAATCTGTAAAATCAGACTCTTCCAGAGCCTTCGGCGCTGCCTTTACGGTAAATGTAAAGTCTTTTGTTACCGTCTCGGAGCCTGCCTTCAGTATTGCTGTCATAGTTACTGATGTATCTTTATCTGGTCTTGTCACACATCCTGCAGGTGTTGGATCATCTGCATAATTACCTGTATTGGCATGTTCTTTTACATCCACAATTTCCGGATGATCCGTTGTCCATGTAATATCCACAGATTCTATGGATTCAGGAAGGGTAATGTTACCATATACTTCCTTTCCTGATTCTGTAGAGTAAGGAAGTGTCAATTTATCTGCCAGTTCATTCAGGTTCTGAGCGGAAACAGTAAGCTCAAATGTTTCAGAAACTGTTTCTCCATTCCACTCATAAGAAGCAGTCACAGATACTTTTGCATCTTTTCCATCTGCAGGACGTACCACTTTTCCAGAGTCAGAAATCACACTCTGATTCTCCTGAACGGCCCAGGCAACATCTACGCCATCTACTTTTGACGGGAAGCTAAGATCCGTCCTTACTTCATTGGCAGATGTATTTTTCTTTAGCATTTTTCCGTAAATATCGGCAGTGATATAGCCTTTATAATCTACACTGTCCGCCAGCTTTTTCACCTGCTTTGCAGTAAGTGCATCATCGTATATACTGAAGTCAGCTACCTGGCCTACAAATAAAGGATCGCCTGCATACAGAGATTTACCGATATATCCAACGATATCCTGTCCGGAAATAAAGGAGGTTAAATCAAACGGATTCTCCCCTTCTCCAACCTTCACGCCATTGACATACATAGCGGTCTTGTCTCCGTTAATCGTTACGGTATAAGTCTGATAAGTTCCGTCTAAGGCTTTCGCATCTGTATTAATTTGTTTTTCTTTCGCCCAGGCTCCTGTTGTGTTGGTTGGCTCCTGCTGGGCAACAGCGAATTTTGTTTTCTTTGAGCCATTGGAAGGAGTCAGGAAGGCATAATTCCAGCTGTTCTTACCAATCGCCCACAACCACTGATTATTTGTCTGTGTAGTTGCGGCCGTCACATTGATGGTCAGTGTATTATCCTCTACCATTCCAGCCGGAAGAGATACGTAACCATCTTTGTTCAGTGAAAGTGTTGTTACTCCCTTATAGGAATAAAAGCTTGAATCTTTCAGGTCGTTTATTGATGCATTATGTGAGTTACCGGAAGTATCCTTCAGTGCATCCCCAGCATGGCTCATATCATAATGTGCCACTACAGCTGCCGGTTTTACAATATCAAATTTGACTGTCTTACTGCCGGTATAAACGCTGCCTTCCGCCGGTTTGATTGTAATGGAGCCCTTACCAACCTCTTTGTTCTCACCGTATTCCAGCGTATAATCTGTTCCCTCTGTTAATGCTGTTCCTTTGTAAGTAACAGTTATTTCCGGTCTGATCTGCTCTCCGGTAGCTTCCATCTCTTCAATTTCAGATACGGATACGTCAGAAAGCTGTTTATCAGAATTTCCTTCTACTGTTACCTGAATGCTTACACTTCTCATGCTGGAAGGGCATTCTTCTTCTGCGCTCATTTTCAGAATTGGAAGACCATCTTCTGTCCAGTGCACATTTTTTACTCTTGCATGGCGGCATGGGTCATAAAGTGAGTTGGCACTTGCCCAGGCACATTGGTTGTTGTAGCATTCTTCTGAACGGGCATGGTATACAAATACCGGATTGCCTCCTGCGTCTACAGTAAAGCTGTTATGTCCGGGTCCGTATTCTCCCGGTACATCAGAAGAAGTAAGCAATGGATAGTTCATCTTTGTCCAGGATGCTGGATCCATCAAATCGGCATTGGCATCCGCATAGAGCATACCGATACAATACTCAGGACCTGTGCCGGAAGCGGAGAATGCACAGAATATCTTATCGTCGTGCTTCAGAATCGTGGGGCCTTCGTTCACTCGTTCCGTATCTCTCTCCCAACCAAATTCCGGAGTGGTTAACTGAATAACCTTTCCTTTGCCTGCCCAGGGCTGTGCAGGGTCAATTTCCTGCATATATAATGCGGATTGACCAATAATGTCTGCCCAGATTACGTAATGCTTTCCATTATGTTCAAAGTATGTCATATCCAGAGACATGTTTTTAAAGTATGCAGAGTCCTGGCTGGTGGCTGCATGAATCTCATAAGTACCGTCGGCTTTCTTCCAGCTTTCTGCATTGTAAGGGTCGGAACTATCCTGACATACTAAAACGTAAGGGCGGATTGCCCAATGAGCGTCTGAATTTCCTGCTGCAAAAAATACATACCAATTTCCATTGATTTTATGTAATTCAGGTGCCCACACATGTTTTGCCATCAATCCGCTTGACGGAGCATTCCAGACGGTAATCTCTTTGTCTTTACCGCCGTTGTCATCAGAAAGTTCCTGAATGGAATCCGCCTTTCTGAGAACAATCCTGTCATAGCCATGATTAATATCATTGAATGCCGGATAAGAAGCAGTGAAATAATAGCAATTCTCTTCTTCATCATACTTAATCTGAGGATCGGCTCTCTGCTCAATCAGCGGATTAGAGTAAGGCGTAATTGTACCATTTACGGTATAAACCCCTGCTGTTGACATATCTACGCTGTCTGTATCCCAGTTTACGTTTAACTCGGACTGGCTTCCGTCACTGTAACTTGCTGTCAACGTCTTTGGAAGTTTTTCTTTCACCTCAGCAGCTGTGGACGCTGTGATGGCCTGCGGATTCTCAATACCTGTGTTGGATACGGTCTCAAATCTCGCCAGAATCTTCTCGTATTCTGCTTTTGTTACCGGGATAACATTATAGTTCTTAGCTCCATCCGGAACCGTTACAGCTTCGTTGACGGCTGCTTCGTATTTATATTCCTCAGCCTTTTCGAGCTTCTCAAGGTCACTGGAAATGTTGGAGTACTGTTTACTTCCGGAAGTCCAATTTACACGATAAGCACCGATCAATGTATCATAGGTACACTCCGCATTGGAAACATTTCCAACAGAAGTATTGGTAGACAATAATCTCTCACCTGTGAAGGTCAGAAGATCCTCGGACTCATACAAGTAAACGGACTTCTGATTCTTTCCCTGGGGAGCTACAAGTCCAAAGGTTCCATCCGCTTCACGGAACAAATAAGTTCCGGTGTAACGAATACCTGTGGATAAGTTTCTGGTACCGTCATTGGTATTGATTTTTGCGTACAGCACACCGGAATTTCCGTTCAGTGCAGTAAACGTCTTACCATCCTGGCTGTAAGCAAGATGAAGACTTCCTGTTCTGTCGTTGTTTCCTGTTACATAACCCATAATATAGCCATAGGCTTCTTCCATGATATGGATATCAAAGGTTTTTTCTGCAGATTTATCACCTTTGGAAATTGTTGCGGTTAAGGTTACTTTTTGAGTTCCTTTCCCTACAGACGGACGTTTCTGAAGCTTACCGTCGTCTGACATCCATGTGGAATCAGAGGATTTCCATGTAATGGTTGTTCCTAATTTTCCTTTGGAAGGAAGCTCTAAGTCATGGTCTGTAAAAGAAAGCATATTCAGCGCCTCTTTGGCAGCTGCTACATCAGCCTCACTATTGGCTTTCATTACTGTCACTGTAATATCTTTCGTGGCTGTTGCATTTCCTTTTGTCAGGGTAGCTGTCAAAACCACCTGGGTATCCTGATTTTCCGGCCGGGTCACTTTTCCGTCATTGGCAATGATTGCCGGATTTTCAGATTCCCATGTCACTGTGACATCAGGATGAATGGTTGATGGCAGCTTTATGTCTTCTTTTACTTCTGATACATTGCCAAGCTCCAATCTGGAAGCAGCTTCTTCCACACGTTCCTGATCATAGGTCTCAGAAACTGCAGATGAAGAAAGTGCTTTGTTGTATACCTTTACATCGTCTACCAGACCGTTAAAGATCTTATCCCAATGGTTAACGCCGATACAGATATCCTGATTTTCTCCAACCAGCGGGTTATTGCTCTTATCCGTGGTTCCCAGTAATTCACCATCTACATATGCAGACAAAGTATTTTCTTTACCAATTAAAGTAATACGATGCCAGCCGTCAGAGGAAATCTCAGGTGAGAAAAATGTTGTCCAAGTTGAAAGAGTTCCCCCTTTTCCCCAGATTTTACATGTATTTGTTCCATTTGTTTTTCCGGAAACCCCTATCCATTTTTCCGGATTGTTATAGCCCAGGAACAGAATGCTCTGGTTCTCGCTAAACGTACCGTCTGGCTTCACCCAGGCAGAAACGGTAAAATCATTGCCCAGGTTTTTCTGATTCAACTGTAAGCCATAGTCTCCAAGGCGTACGGCTTTTCCGCTTCTTCCTTCCTCATAAACAATACTGTCTGTATAGTCAGAAGCCAGCTTTGCAGTCTTCGCAATTGCTGATTCTTCTGTATTTTTCTGATTCTCCAGGCTCTCATCATCAAAATTGTAGGAAGCTACCAGATAATTTTCCAGTGTAGCCCCATCCGCCTTCAGCACTTTAACTGTAAACTCCCTTGTCCGGGTCTCATTTTTACAGGTTAATGTGGCTGTCAGAGTTACCTCTGTATCCTCCTTGGGCCGCACTACTTTTCCATCCGCACTGAGAATTTCTTCATGATTAGAACTCCAGGTAATGGCTACACCGTTTTTTTCTGCAGGAAGCTGCAAGTCATCTTCTACAGCAGTGGTGTCTCCCAAATCCAATTCCTCTGTCACCTGCTCTATAATAACAGCGGCCAAATCGGATTTCACACCGTCATAGACTTTAAAGTTATCAATGGATGCCTGGCAGTATTCCCCCCAGTTTGCCTTTCCAATATAAAAAACACTGTTTTCTCCAAAAATGTTGGAGATTTTCGCATCTTTATTTTCTGTACTTGCTGCGGCACTCAAGGCTCCATCCACAAAGATTCTGGTAGTGTCTCCCACAACTACCACATCCACATGATGCCATCCATCATTCGCCACTGCCGCACTGACAGATACAGCATCCTTACTGTGTGATGCGCGTCCCTTCTGATATCTTTCAACACTGACCTTCCCATCCTTGTGCAGAGCAGCCAGATAATTTTCTGTTCCATATTCTGGCTTGTTATCATCCTTCGCCACATAGAAGGGCCAGTTTGTGTCATTTCTTTCATTGTTAATGTCATAAGAAAAGGTTACCGCATCTTTTCCTGTAAGCAGACTTTTTCCTTCCGCATCGGTTACTTTCAAAAACTGGCTGCTTCCATCCAAATGAAGAGCCTTCCCATTGTCATGGTCTGTCAATGTGTATGTTCCACTTGCCTTGGCGCCATCACATACAAACCCGCCATCTGCCTGCTCATTCTCAAAGTCAAAGTCTGCCAGAAGTGTATCTGCCACATTGTCTTCTCCAACCTGTTCTTCTTCCAGATTAAGTGCTTCAATGCCATCATCTTCTACTGCAACCTTCTCCTCTGATACAGTCTCAGGCTCTGCTGTCAGCATCTCACCATCTTCGCCAGATTCGCCGTCCTGTATCTCCACCTCCACAGGTTCTCCGGAAAGATTCTCACCTGGAACTTCCACTTCCTGCACATTGGCAGCCAAAACTGGTGCCGGCACAGAGGTAAGCACCATTGCAGAAGCCACCAAAGCAGAAATACCCTTTTTCATACATAGCTTCTTTCTCCTCATATGTACCTCCTTTTAATTTGTTGTTACAGTAACACGTATCACAGCCAGTCCCTGATTGCCGGCCTTAGCAAATACAAAGGTTGACCCTTCTGCTATTGCTGTGATTTTTCCGCCTTGTACTGTCGCAACCGTATCATCTGCCGATTTCCAGGTTACTTCCAGTTCATCGGGCTGAGCGTCAGCTGCAACTGTTTTATTTTCACCGATCTTTAAAGATACCTCTGTCTCAGATACGGTTACTGACTGCGGATTCACGAAGTCTTTCATATGTTCAATCATATTGTTCATATCTTCACTGCTTACAGTATCTTGCTTTAGCATAGATTCGCCCCGTAGAAGTTCATCCTCTAACACTTTCTTTTCTGTACTTGAAAGAGAAGTGTCCTGCAATTTCTCACGTATACTGCCAAGCATATCTTCTAATTCTCTTGTATCACAGCCAATGTAATCAATTTCGTGATAATTGCTGACGGTTGGGTCTGCATTATAGGCATCGATAAGCTGATTGTACTCTGCCGCTGTTACAGGAATCATTCCGCCATGGCATCCCACGTCGCCGCCTGTTCTTCCATAGCCGGAAGTCACTTTTGTGACACTGTCTGCTGCGGAAAGATCCGTCGTAGTATATGGCTCATAACGTGTGTTCATGTTTCCGTAATAGTCAATCATGATACACCATTCGTCTCTGTCATTGAATTTGAACATGGTTGCCCCTTCGTAGGCTCCGCTCATTTTCTCCATGTTTTTCTGGCTGATGTATTGGAAATGATTCCCTGTACTTTCTTTGCTGAACCAGTTCCATACTACCTCCGCTTTCTGATAATCGTTCAGTCCTGCCAGCTCAGACAGGCTTGAATATGTTTTTCCTCCCAGTGTGTATGGAGTGATTCTGTTTGGATCAGAGTCATCATAATTCACGTCAGGATCCAGAACCGTTTCCGAACTCATAAGTTCAATATGATTGTTTGTCTCATCTTTTACCAGACGATACAGTGTTCCGTAGGGATCGCCATTTTTATCTGCCACCCACAATTGAGAGGTATCAATGTTTCCATATCCATCGTTGGAATTTACCAGTTTTCCCCATTTCTGATAGAAGGCTTCCTCCTCATACATTTTGGTCGGGCCAAAGGTTTTAAAATCTTTGGTTTCATTGCAATATAATCGGTTTCTGGCAAATCCATCTGTTGCCACACGGCAGGACCAGTACACCAGATAATTGTCTTTCTCAGGATTGTAAACCGCTTCCGGTGCCCATGCGGCTCCTGCGCTGATCTCGCTTCCCACATCCACATAGCGGCGTTCCCAGTTTACCCAGTCTTCTGTCTCATAAATAAAAAGTTTTGTACTGCCCTTGGTAGACATGGTACCCCAGTTTCCCACTGTATTACTGTTAAGATTGCCGCCATATTTAGAAGCCATAGTATTCAGATCTGTGGCAAGTATCCATACTTTGTCAGAGTCTCCCCCACGGCAGCCGCGGATGATATAAGGGTCACGGATTCCCTGATCATCTCCTTCAAAAGGAAATAATACGGAAGCATCTCCTGATGTGGTCTGAGAAATATCTGTGCCATCTGACACACGGTAATTATGAGTTCCTGCCTTCTGGATTTTATCTGCATAATCGGTTCCCGTCTCAAAAATCGGATGAAAACCATTGAGGGCAGTCCAGTTCAGTCCATCCTCACTGAGAAAGAGGTGAAGCTGCTGTACATCTGCGCCATTTACATTTCCAAAACATGCATATACATAGCCAGCATAAGTGTCATCTGACACACCTTCTGCTATGGTAAGAGGAAACTCCTGAACAGACTCCTTTTCCCCGTCTTTGATAGTGGCCCGCAGGGTGAAGGAATAATTTCCTTCACCCGCATACGGTCTTGTTATTTTTAAAACAGTTCCATCCACAGATACATATTGGGGATTTGCATCGCCTACAGTATAAGTAATCGTTGCATTTGAATTTCCCTCTATTTGGTCCGGCAATTGAAGATCTTTGGTGAGAAGCTGATTAACCTCAGCCTCCTCAATCACCAATGAATCCTTTGGAGCTGCAGAAGCTTCCATAGAAGCCGCTCCTACAGTAGTGGCTATGACGGATCCCACAAGGCACAGGGATAACAATTTTCTTAATATTTTATACTTCATAATATTGCCTCCTATTTTATGGTAACCGCATTACTCATTCCGCTTGCGCCAGTTGCATATCCACTCTTTGTAACAACGGATCTCACTTTAAATTTCTGAACCTTCTCTTTTTTCAGATTCAGATTCTTTAAGGTACAAGTAATTGTTCCTTTCTTATCAACAACATTATTTACCTTTGTATATTTCTTTGTTTTGCTGTTATACTGGTATAACTTATTGTTCTTTACCCGATATGCAATTGTATATTTATTCTTCTTTGCATTATATTTGTAAATACGATACTCATTGGCACGGGTAGATTTCTTAAAGGAAATAGTCGCTGAAGTCTTTAAGCCAGCTTTTGTAGTCCTTTTCCCCTTAACATTTGAAGGTACCAGAGGATCAGACATTACTTTAATTGCCGCTGTAGGAGTACCAAAGTAATTCTTACTTGCTTTTACATAAGCTCTTACTTTATATACAGCTGCTGTTGCAGATTTCCGCCCCTTATCTGTATATGTATTAGATTTCACATCTGAAAGCTTTTCATATTTTTTAGATGCAGAATTGTAACGATATACACGATATCCATCTGCGCCTTCTACTTTGTCCCACGTAAGCTTAATAGCAGAAGAGGTGGCAGCCGTCTTAGTACCTGTTATACTGCCTACAGAAATCGGAGTTGTTTTCGTCAGAATAAATTTCATTCCTGAGCTTACTGTAAATGTAACTTTTCCATCCTTGCCTGCTGTACAGCTCTGAGATAAAGTATCCATCGTATCTTTCACTGCATCATACTCTCTCAGTTTCATTTTATCGCCTTCTGCAATTCCATACTTAGAACCGTCTACAGTTATCGAGAAGATCCCCGGAAGTCCTTCTTTCTGCATCAGATCTACTGACAAGCCGCTTTCATCTTGGAAAAGCTTGTCCTTAACGTCCTTATCCTGCTCTGCGTTCTGTATGCTCAGAACCAGGTTCACATCAGAAAGTCTGACTTTATCCACATCTTTTCCAGCGATGGACCAGCTATAGGAATTTCCGCTTTCATCAGAAACATTTACTGTTAATTCTTTGCCGCTGACTTTTAAAGCCTGCAAAACTTCCTTTGGAAGATTAATTCCCTTTAAAGAAACATCCGAAGAACCTGCAATGGAATTGGGCAATTGAACCGTCACGTCTACTTCACTTGAAGCATTATTTTTTACTGTCTCTGCCAGGGATTTCCCTGGTAATTCAACAGTTACCTCCTTTGTTTCCTTGGAAACATCCGGTACCTTCACTTCAACCTTTCCATCCTCTTTGTTTTCTGCTGATGGTGTCAAAACTACAGATGGTTCTGTTGGAGTCGGCGTTACTGTTGGATCTACTGGGGTAGGGGAATCTTTTGCGATATCCAAAGCAGTAGAATATTCCATCTTCCAGTTGTTGTATTTTGCAATTACAATGGCAGTTACTGATACTTTTCCCTCTTTTTTGGCAGAAACTGTTCCATTTTCATAAACTGCCATGGACTCATCGCTGGATTTGTATTCAACTGTTACCATGTCCTTTATGGTATCAGGAATTCTAAAAAGCAATGTTTCCTCACCAGTTTTCATGTTCTTTCTTGTGTCAGGTGCGGTGATGGAATCAAACGGATTTACATATTCCGGCACATAGCTTAATTCCTTAATCGCCTTACTTAATTTAAGAGTCGCTTCATCGATCTTTGTGAAAGAATCCGCTGCTTTCGCTTCATTAATTGCATTTTGCAGGTGTGTTATTGATGCTTGGGTATAATATGTAGTATCAAGGGCCTCCGCTTTCTGAATCAATGTATTTAACTCTGTTTTATCCAGTGCTTTTACTGTCAAATCATATGTAGCTGTTGCCGTCAGTGTTCCCGATGTAACTGTTGCTTCCAATGTTACTGTTGTATCATTCTCTACATTTCCTACAACACCGTTTTCTGATATACATGCACTGGAACTATTCCAGGAAATTGCCATTCCTTCCAGATCTGATGGCAGATTCAAATCATATTTAATGTTATCAGCAGAATCATTTTTTCCTAAAATGCTGTTAAGCGTAACAGCCTTGTCCAGCTTATCTTTTAAGATTTCCTGAAATTCTGTTTTATTTAAATTCTGGACATCTTCTTCTGTCAGAGCTTCACTGTAAATCTTCACATCGTCCATAAGTCCGGTAAACTCCCCATCCCAATAGTTTACGCCAAGATAGATATCCTGATTTTCACCTACCAGAGGATCAATGCTGTCTTTTGTACCAAGCTTTACGCCATCCAGATAAGAAGTCACTTTACCTTTTGTTCCTGTAAAGGTCAGATTATGCCATCTGTCTGAACTGATTGTCGGAGAAAACAGGGTTGTCCAACTGGAATATAAATTTCCACCGTCCTCTCTGGTCCAGATTTTACATTTATTGGTATCATCTTCACCTGCAACGCCAAACCATTTCTCCGGATTATGATATCCCATAAACAGAACACTCTGATTGGCGGCTAATATTCCATCTGGTTTCAACCATACAGAAACAGTATAGTCTGTTCCAAAATTTTCTTTATTCAGCTTTAATCCATAATCTCCCAACTGAACAGCCTTGCCACTATGTCCATCCTTATATTGAACGTTTCCGTTATATGCACCAAGTCCTGTTACGATAGCATCCGCCGTATTTTTCCCATTTTCATCACTCAGCGTATCTTCAAAGGTATAGGAAGCTACCAGATATTCATCCAAAGAATCTGTTACTGTGATACTTGTCGTTGCCGTCTTTGTAGTACCACCTATTTTCACAAGGGTTGTAATTTGGGCTTTTCCTGCCGCAACGCCTGTTACTGTTCCCTCGTTATCAACAGTTGCAACACTATCATCAGAGCTTCGATAGGTCACTTCAGGATTGGCTTCCTTTACAACTGCAGGCATGGCCACCTCAATAGTTTTCGCTTTTCCTTTCACAATTTTAAGAGAGTCTGTGGCACTGATTCCTTCCTTTTCCAATACACTTTCAACAGAACTGTCATCGTATAACTGATATACTTCTCCTTCTGTCAATTCACGGTTATACACTTTAATATCATCCACCAGGCCTGAAAATGCAGGATCCCAATATGTTACACCAATATAGATATCCTGATTGTCACCCTCTAATGGGTTATTGCTTGTCACTGTTCCTAATTTCTCTCCATCCACATAAGTCGAAACAGACTCTTCATTCCCTGTGATGGTTAAACAATGCCAATCATTTACAGATAACGTTGGGCTAAAGAATGTGTTCCATGAATATCCGTTGCCGTTTGCCCACACTTTCCAGGCATCATTACCTGTTCCGGCAACACCAAGCCATTTCTCCTTATTATGATAACCAAGAAACAGCACGTTTTGGTTCTCTACCAGCTTCTGTGTTGGCTTTAGCCACAAGGAAACTGTAAAATTATTTCCAAAATTTTCTTTGTTCAGCTTCAGGCCATAATCGCCTAACTGAATCGCCCTGCTCCCTTCTGTTCTTCCATCTGCAAATACTATATCACCCTTATATTCGTCCAATCCTTTTACAACTGCGCTGGCGCTGTCAGCTTCGTCTACAGTATTTACCAATGTGTCCTCATCGAAATCATACGCTGCCGCCAACCCATCTTCCGAAATGGCAACCTGCTCTTCTGCAACAAGCTCGTCCTCTGAAAGAGTCTGCGCGTCCTCAGCACTTTCTTCCACTACAATGTTCCCGGTATCTGTTTCGGAATCCACGCCTGTTATCTCCTCTGCCTCCAATACCGGAATTTCCTCAACTGCCGCCATCGTTGGCGCTACAGACGTAAGGACCAATGTTCCTGCCAGTACTCCTGACATTATTTTCTTCCACTGCATAATTTTCTTCCCCTTTCCCGGATATCCTATTTTCCAAAGTATTCCTGTTCAACCACAGTTATCGTAATATCCTCTGTATAGGATTCACCATTATACTCATATGACACTTTCAGTGTCTTATTTCCCACTGTGCTCATATCAATCTCAGAAGCATTTGTGGTATAAGTTTCTACTTCCTGCACTTTGCCATTTTCCCCATAAAGCAGAATCTGAATATCCTTCGTGTTTAAAGTATCTCCCACTCCATAGAAACGTTTTGTCTTAAGTACGTTTCCATTTTCATAAGAACTTACAGCTATATCAGAGGACACATAGAAGGTTGCTTCTTCCTCATCGGGGTTCTGTACCATCTGCAGTTTTCCGTTGGAGCTTGTCAGATAATATCCCGGATATTTCACACTTTCAAAGGTCACGCCGCTGCCGGACATACCTTTCCAGGTCTTAAAGGTCATTCTCTGAGCTTCATCAGAGGAGCCTTTTACATCCTGAGATAAGACAGGAGAAATCACTCCTTTTTGGGGATCTCCAGCCGTAAGATACAATCCTGGCTTATTATTGGATTCAATGGACACCAGCTGTCCGTCATTTTTATCTGTCTTACCTGCATTGATTTCCCAACTGCATTCTTCTGTCTCTTCATACTGCATCTGTAACGCCTTGCCGGTAATGGGGTAGAAGGAGTCATCAATTACATTCTCAAAGCTTTTATGCGCAATATAATTTCCCTGGAAATCTGTAATAGCCGTTGCTGTTCCGGTCAAACCTGTGGCAGTCTTTTTAATGGGATCAATGGTTCCGTCGGCATTCACACTGATGGGTTCCACACAGGCAACTCTGCGGTAGCCACTACCATGAGGAAGGCTTCCATCGTGATAAACAAAATAGGTGTGTCCTTTAAAATCAAAGACTGCCATATGATTGGTGTTTGCTGTTGCAGATGGTTCCATCAATATTCCGCCAAATTCCCATTCATTGCTCATAATGTCATCTGTCGTGGCATATGCCATCTGCTCCCGCCAGTCACAGGCAAAAAACATATAATATTTACCGTAATATTTTCCCTTTTCATCCTGTTGCCGGTAATAGTAAGGAGCCTCAGTATAAAAATGTTCATTGTTGGAAGCCCCCCCGAACCAGGTTTTTCCGTCACTGCTTCTTCCCTGCCCATTGATTTTGCCAATTACGATATCGTAGGTGCCATCCTTATGAAAGCCCACAGAAAGGTTATTGGGATTATTGTCCTGATCCTTAACAGAAATCATATCCTCATTTAATTCACAGACAAAGAATCGGGTATTTCCCCAACCCAGATAACGATGTCTCTCACCATTCTCATCCGTCTCAATCCAGACAGTGGGATCAATATCCTCCCAGGAATGAACACTGTTCCCCGTTTGAGAATTACTAACCAGGGGTTGTTGAAGAACATCAACAAAGGGACCTGCAGGGCTCTCTGATACCCCCACTCCAATGCCCTTTCCATCCCGATACTGGGTACAATAATAGAAATAATACTTTCCATCATCACCTTTCACTACCTGCCCTGCCCATGCTTCGTGGTTATTTCCCCCGGTAATATCCGAACTGTTCATAATAATACTTTCATATTTCCAGTTCTTCATGTCTTTAGAGGAATAACATCTCCAATTAGGCATCCAATAGGATTCGTTTGTTGAGGTGTCGTTTCCCACGTAGCAGTAAACCGTATCTCCATCCACTAAAATAGAAGGATCTCCGCCATACAGAATGTTTCCGGTTTCATCAAATCCCAACATGGGATTTCCGGAATCACTTGTTTCCAAAATCCTCGGTTCTAATTCGGTAGCCGCGGCTGCTACAGCGACGCTCTGGCAACAGAACGCACTAATCCCCAACATTGCCAGAAGCGTTATTACCCGCTTTCTCTTCATTCTTTTCCCTCCTTCTTACACGCGCACGTTTTCTTTTTTGCAAAGCGCAATTTTATGCGTTTAATTTTACAAAAAATGTTATGTTATTTCTTCCTATTTTCATTTTGATTTGTTGGGTTTTTTTATGATTATTTTTACTAAAATATTAAAAAGGAGAATATTTTACGAAAGATGTACGTTTTTTTACTATATTGTATATTTTTAAATATTATCCAACTATACC
>CAMQZX010000021.1 GCA_947039785.1 uncultured Lachnospiraceae bacterium
AAGAGACAGATGTAACATTTTATAAAGAAATTGTAAAAAAAGCAGAAACTTTTTAAAGAGTATTCTGAAAGTAAAAGGGTAGGTATTTATGAGAAGACCAAAGCATGTAATCAGTTGGAAAAAGCTTATATTATTGTTTGTGGTATTGGTGCTTACACTTGGAATGCCAGTGATTGCATCAGCTCCAAAGCAGGTAAAAGCAGCTACTGTTAAGAATGGTATGGTAAAGGAAGGTGGAAACACCTACTATTATCAGAACGGTAAAAAGCTGAAGAAGAGATGGGTCCGCATCAATAATGCTTGGTACTACTTTTTGCCAACGACTGGTGCAATGGCGAAAAATAAGTTTATCACCACCAGAGAGAACGACTATTATGTCGGCTCCAATGGTAAGAGATTGTATGGATGGCAGGACATCGACGGCGCTACTTACTTCTTTAGCAGAGATAAGGGAATCAAGCAGATCGGATTTCTGACTGACAATGGTAAGAGATATTACATAAGAAAGACCAGCGGTAAGCTGCTGAAAAATGCAGTATTCCGTATCAGTAAGAAAACTTACTGGGCATCAGCAGACGGCTCATTCCTGAAGGGATGGCATGTCTCTGGTGGGAAGAAATACTATTTTACCATCAAAGGCGCTTACCGCGATGGATGGTATACCATCGGAAAATATCAGTATCACATGGACGAGTATGGTGCGTGTGAGGTAGGATGGCAGACCATTGATGGCAATAAACATTATTTTGTAAAATCAGGAACCAATATGGGTGTGATGATGAAAAAAGGCATACATAAGATTGGTTCCAAGACATATGAGTTTGGTAAGAATGGTGTGTTGATTGGTGAAGTGAAAGACGAGACAGGAAACAATACCACACTGAACGATCCATCTTCCGATAAGACTATCAAGAATTTCCTGTTAAATTCTCTGAAGCCAGTGGGAAGTACCCTGTATGTATGGGGCGGCGGCCACAATGAGCAAGATGCCACAAGAAAAGGTGTAAGCCCGGTGTGGAAGACATACTACAACAGCCAGTCAGGAAGCTACGACTACAATAACTCCCGCTACCAGTCCACAAAGGGGCTGGATTGTTCCGGATTTGTCGGCTGGTCTATCTATCAGGTGATGCAGAAGGCTTCCGGCGGAACTTATTACACCACTCTGGCAGAAGAAGTTGCCAGTGCCAATGCGGCAAGAGGCTTTGGAACTCTCTGGAATCAGAGTAAATTATCCAGTAGCGGATACAAATTCGTAGCCGGTGACCTGGGATGCACTTCCGGTCATACCTGGATTGTTTTGGGACAGTGTTCTGATAAGAGCCTTGTGATTGTACATGCCACACCGCCGTGTCTGCAGATTGCAGGAACTCCTACTCCAGATGGAGGATACAGCAGTAAGGCAATTGCGCTGGCTCAGAAGTATATGGGTAAATATTATTCAGGTACTGTAAATAAGTTTGGATTGAAATGTTCCACAGGAACTTATTACATTAAAGGATGTAACATCATGCGCTGGAACACAAGTACATTGAAAGATCCAGATGGATACAGAAACAAGACAGCAGATGAAATTCTGGCAGATTTGTTTGGAAATTGAATCTTATTAAATAATTGCGTAATAAAATAAGTGGTACAAGTGGAACCTTCGTCGGTAAATCCGGCGGAGGTTTTTTCTGCTGTTAAGGATGCGTGAAAAGATCCAGTGGATTTTTTCCAAGCTGTTGCGGATGCATAAAAAGAGATGATTTAAGATATGGGGAGTTCAGGAATCTTTGGAAAAAATATGCTTTTACAGAGCAATCCGTAATAAATCGTAACATAATTATTACAAAAATGTTTAACTGCTGTAATAAAAGGGTTGCATTCCGTTAAAAACTGTGGTAAGATAATTAAGAACTCGAAAATGTTGCAGAATTATTACGAAACATAAATAAGATGTAACAAACAACGAAAGGTGAGTAATCATGAAGAAAAAACTTGTGTGTTTAACTTTAGCACTAATCATCAGCGCGACTCAGGTGGTTTCAGTGGGAGCTACGAGAGAAGATGAGTTACGACAGGAACAAGCACAGACAAGTAATCAGTTAGATGCTACATATGCTACTATTAACAGTCTGGAAGAACAAAAGGCTGCTTTGGCTGCTGAGATTGCTGCATTGGATCAAAGCCTGGTAGATGTAATGGTTCAGATTAATGTATTAAAGCAGGATATTAATAAAAAAGAGACAGAGATTAAGGATACCAAGAAGGATTTAAAGAAAGCAATCAAAACCAAGAATGAACAGTATGAGGCCATGAAAAAGAGAATTCAGTATCTCTATGAAAACGGCGGAGACACTGCCTGGTTCCAGATGCTGTTGGATTCCAAAGATATCTCTGATTTGTTGAATAAAGCAGATTATGCACAGAAGATGTACGATTATGACCGTGATCGTCTTGAGAAGTATAAGGAAACTGTAAAGGAAGTAAAGGCTCTGGAGACACGGTTGGAGGGCGAGAAAGCAGAACTGGTTGATATGAAGGGCGAGCAGGAGAAGCAGCAGGCAAACCTGGAGAATCAGCTGGAAGAGAAGAAAGCCACATCTGAGAATTATGAAGCTCAGATTGCCACAGCACAGGCACAGGCAAATGAATATGCAGAGCTTCTTCAGAGACAGACAGAAGAGATTGCACGTCTGGAGGCTGAGAGAATTGCAGCTGAGGAAGAGGCAAGACGTCAGGCAGAAGAGGCAGCAGCAAGAGCGGCAGCCGAGGAAGAGGCAAGACGTCAGGCGGAAGAAGCAGCGGCGGCAGAAGAAGAGTCTTATGATGATTATTCTGAGGATGATTATGACGATTACGATGAATCCGAGGATGAATATACGGAAGACGATTACGATGAATCTGAGGACGAATATATCGAAGATGATTCTGACTATGACAGTGGAGAAGAATCTGACGGAGACTACAGTGAAGGTGATACCGATGAGTACGGTAATGTAATTGACAGTACAGAGGATTCCTCTGACAGTGCATCTGTATCTTCTCAGGGAAGTGCCACTGGACAGGCGATCGCCAACTATGCACTGCAGTTTGTGGGTAACCCATACGTATGGGGAGGGACCAGCCTCACAGGCGGTGCTGACTGTTCAGGATTTGTACAGAGTGTATATGCACACTTTGGATACAGCTTAAGCAGAACTTCTGAGTCTCAGATGTACGAAGGTGTTTCTGTATCTTATGCAGATGCACAGCCAGGAGATTTGATTTGTTATGGAAGCCATATTGCGATTTACCTTGGCGGAGGACAGATTGTACATGCCTCAAACAGTGCACCATATCCAGCCGGAGGAATTAAAGTCAGTGACAATGCAGCATATCGAACTATTTTAGCAGTACGAAGAATTGTCTAATTCATACATAATATTAGGGAGTTGCCAGAAGGCAGCTCTCTTTTTTGGGTATAGTAACATTTTAGGTTACTGTTCACACACCACTGTCCCGCGAGGTGTTTTGTGCTGATGGCACCAAAATCCCGAGACATGCAGCGCGAAATGATGCAATATGCATCATTTCTGTGCATCGCGCAGCGTGTTGCTGGGAACGGAGTGAACAGTAACCATTTTAGCCAGTAATTGATATTTTTTTAGATATAATCCTTGACAGATATGGGGCCCCGTGCTAAAATAGCCTTGTATAATTCCAAAGAGTATATTAAGTGCATCTCATTGATTGTGGCAATGAGATGAAGAGGGAATATAGGTGAGAATCCTAAGCGATCCGGTCACTGTATTTGGCGAGCGACACTTCTGGATGCCATTGTATGTGGGACATATGAGAAGGCGAAGTAAAGCGAAGACCCATAAGTCAGGAAACCTGCTTAATATGATAGGGTGAAACTTCCTGGTAAAGTTTAACATTCTAACCATCAGTTTGTACTGTATGATAGCATGTGTCTACTTTCGGCGAAGTAGACAATTTTTATGCTTATGTATGTAAGATAATTTTTTTCTGAAATCTTACATTACAACCAATGGCGAAGCTTTAGAACAGCTTTATCTTGGTGGGAGTTTGGTAGTCTCCCAACTTATAGAATCACCTGGCGTAGGAATTATACTTGATTAAACGACAGGTGATAGTACTCCAACTCCTGTTCCCTCCGCTCACTCATGAACAGGGTTTGACATAGTATTAGTTGGAGTCCCCTATCACCAAAAAAGAGTTCTTAACCAGAGGCAGTAAATCTGTTTATCTGGTTTTTTTGTTGGAGGTAAGAATATGTGTGAAAAACCTTATTGGGAAGGAAAGGGATATTCTTTTTTCTGTAACAAAAACTGCGAGTATTTTCCATGCCATGAGACAAAAGATCCGGAGAATTTTAACTGTCTGTTTTGTTATTGTCCGCTTTATGCTCTGGGCAGCAAGTGCGGAGGCAACTTTAAATATACAGAAAAAGGAGTGAAAGATTGCAGCAATTGTGCCATTCCTCACCAGAGAAATAATTATGGCTACATCATGGACAAGTTCCAGGATATTGTAGAAGTAGCTAAGAAAAATGGAGAGTAGAGGACTTTTGGGCCTTAAAAGAATAGAAAGAGAAGAAAATGAATAAGGAACAGGGAAATAAGAAAAATCCGCTGGGATATGCGCCGATTGGGAAATTATTGCCTAAATTTGCAATCCCGGCGGTAATTAGTATGCTGGTCAGTGCGCTGTATAATATCGTGGACCAGATTTTCATCGGACAGGGTGTGGGGATGTTCGGAAATGCTGCCACCAATGTGGCATTTCCACTGACCACGTTGGCGACCTCAGTAGGACTGCTTCTGGGAATCGGAGGAGCTTCAAATTTCAATTTGGAAATGGGAAGAAAACATGAGGATAATGCCAGAAAGATTGCAGGTTCTGCCTTTGGAAGCCTTTTTATTGCAGGATTTATCATCTGCGTGGTGGTGCGGCTGGCGTTAAAGCCGCTGATTCTGGCATTTGGAGCTACGCCCCAGGTAATGGATTATGCCATAACTTATGTGGGAATTACTTCCCTTGGTATGCCTTTTTACATATTGTCCATCGGAGGAAATCATCTGGTACGTGCTGACGGAAGCCCAACCTATTCCATGATTGCCACCGTAAGCGGCGCTCTGATCAATACAGTTTTGGATCCGATTTTTATCTTTGTATTTCACTGGGGAATGGCAGGAGCTGCCTGGGCAACGGTGGCAGGACAGATGTTTTCTGCCCTTATGGTGATGGTTTATTGGCCGCGGTATAAGACGGTACATTTATCAAAAAAGGATTTTATTCCCAAAGGAAAATGGGTACGGGTAATCGTTTCTTTAGGAGCAGCAGCCTGCTTTAATCAACTGGCCATGATGGTATCCCAGATTACCATGAATAATGTGCTGCGTTACTATGGCGGTCTGTCTGTGTATGGCAGCGATATTCCCCTTGCAGTGGTGGGAATTGTGGCTAAGGTAAATATGGTCTTTCTGTCTATTGTCATTGGAATTGCCCAGGGGGCACAGCCCATCTTCGGATTTAATTACGGTGCAAAAAACTATGACCGGGTGCGTAAGACCTATCGATACGCAGGTACGACAGCTACTCTTATTGCAGTTGCAGCCTTCCTGGGATTTCAGATTTTCCCAAGACAGATTACCAGTATTTTTGGAAACGGTGAGGAACTGTATTATCAGTTTGCTATTGAGTATTTTCGGATTTTTATGTTTTGTACTTTCTTAAACGGACTGCAGCCGTTGACCGCCAATTTCTTTACGTCCATTGGAAAGGCAAAGAAAGGTATTTTCCTGTCTATGACAAGACAGCTGGTTTTTTTGATCCCCCTTGTGCTGCTTTTGCCTATGCAGCTGGGAATTGATGGCGTAATGTATGCAGGGCCTATTGCAGATGGGGCGGCAGGAATTCTGGCAATCATACTGGTATTGAGGGAATTTAAGACCATGCCGGCCAATAGGCAATAAGATTTTCTGTATAGGGCCGGGAATACCGGACATACTATAGAAAACAATTGGAATAGGAGTGAAATAGTATGTCTGTGAATTTTAATGAAAGTGAAACAAAAGTAAACCTGATGCGTGCCTTTGCAGGAGAGAGTATGGCGCGAAACCGATATACCTTCAGTGCGGATATTGCCAAACAACAGAAATTATATGTATTGGAGACGCTGTTTCAATTCACTGCAGGACAGGAGCAGCAGCACGCCAAGATTTTTTATGACCATCTATCATCCTTAAGCGGGGAGACTGTTATCATTGATGGAGGGTATCCGGTGGACCACTATGAAGATATGACAAAATTGCTGTTGGCAGCGCGGCATAATGAATTTGAGGAATTTGATCCGGTATATCCGGAATTTGCTAAGGTTGCCGAGGAAGAAGGCTTTCCTCAGGTGGCATTTTCTTTCCATCAGATCGCTCAGGTTGAGAAAAGCCATGGAATGCGGTTTGAGTATTTTGCGGATTTGATGGAGGGTGATCAGCTTTTTTCTTCCAATCAGGAGGAGAAATGGATCTGTTTAAATTGCGGTTATATTTATGAAGGCAAGGATGCCCCCAAAATCTGTCCTGTGTGCAAACATGATCAGGGATATTTTGTGACAGAGAAAACTATGTTTTTACTTCATTAATCCAAAGATAGTAAATAAGAGATGCGGACGAAAGATCTGCATCTCTTATTTTTTGTGTGCAAGAGTGTGTTTGCAGATTCGGGAGTGAATTTTCATACACGTTCTAAGTAGTATCCCGGTGGAAAAGCACGGGAGTGATGACTTTGTGAATCGGTTCTTTCAGGGGCTTGGGTTTTCGTTTCTTGCGTTCGTTCATCTGTTCTACCAGCAGGCTCACAGCTTCAAATGCAAGCTTGTCAATCTGCTGTCCTACAGTACTGATGGGGATGATGGCTTCTGTGGAAATGGGGGAATTATCAAATCCCACAATCAGATAGTCATCTGGCAGCGTACCGTATTTTCTCACCAGGAGATTCAAAAGAACGTTGGCATGGGTATCGTTGGAGATGAAAATACCTTTTTTCATTCCCTGATAGTTGGAATCCACTTCTTTCAGAACGTTTTCCAATTGACTTTTGACTTGCTCATGCTGGCTCTCAAGCTCCCGGTAGATGATTCGATGGTTTAGCTGCTGCTCCTTACAGGTGTCCTGAAATCCCTGAATTCGTCCATATGCAGGCAAATCGGGAGAAGTGGGGGAGTTGATGTGGATTAAAATATCACAGTTACGTTTTGCCAGAAGACAGGTGGCCTGCACACCGCCCATATAGTTATCGGTGTTGACGCTGCATACATGCTCATCTTCCCGCTCAATGGTGACAATGGGAATTTGCAAGTCTGCCAGCTCACTGGAAGATAAGGTGTGGCTTAGGACGATCAAACCTTCAATTTTGTAAGCCATCAATTCCTGGATATAGCGTCGTTCCGTCTCTTCATTTTCATTTCCCACAAATACAAGAAATTTATAGCCGAAGGTTTCGTAGGTGGATAAAATCTGATTTAACATCTCAGAGTAGTAGTGATGATAAAAATTGGGAATAATGATTCCGATGAATTCAGTCTTACCGTTGGCAAGAATCCGTGCCACTTTGTTTTCCTTATAGTTTAATTTTACCAGCGCATCGGAGATAATCTTCTGATTTTCCAGAGTGAGCGAATCAGGATTGTTAAAATATCGGGAGATGGTCGTTTTGGAAAAATTGGTGTATTTTGCAATATCATTAAAGGTTACATTGTTTTTCTTTCCCATAAGGTCCTCGCTGTCTGTATTTGAGTAATTAATAGTAATATCAGATTTCGTATATTCAGTATATCAAATACATAAAATCAGAGCAATAAGAAATCGGTTAAGTAACCGGTTTTGTAAAAAGTGTTTAATTCGATTACCAGAAATGTGACAGGATTCACAAAGTTTGAATTGGCCATTGACGTGGATGATATCAGGTGATAAGATACTTATATAGAATAACCGGTTACTTAACCGGTAACTTCTGGAAAAAGAGGGAAAATACAAAAAGAACAGGAGGTATTTCATGAGAAAGAAAGTATTGACCAAGGTCATAGCCTCTGGTCTTGCGGCAACCATGATGGTGACCACAATGACCGGATGCACGTTTGGATTTGCCAGTGATCCCGACGATCCAAACGAAGTGGTGGAGGAAGAACCCATCGACACTTCTGTTGATACCTTTGAGTATGATACCGCTTTGAGCGGGACTAATATCACGCTTTTAAACTCAAAGGCAGAGATTCAAGTGGCTTTGGAAGCCATGGGAGAGATCTATGAGGAAAAATCAGGAGTTCACGTGGAAGTTATGCCTGTAACAGACGGCGATTCCCCATACACCAAAGTAGTAAGTCTTTATAACTCTGGTAATCCGCCAACATTGTCCATTTTGGATACCACAGATGTCATTGCGCTGGCGGAAGAGAAAGCGGCAGATCTGACAGATGAGCCCTGGACCGCAGAAGCAGAAGATTATCTGACACGGGTAAATGACAGAGTATACAGCTTTCCCTTATGTATTGAGGGGCGTGGATTGATCTATAACAAGGCAGTTATCGACGAAGCTTTGGGAGAAGAATTCGATCCTAAGTCTATTCAGACATTGGATGATTTCAAAGCCCTTTTGGACAGATTAGTGGCAGCAGGGATTGAGAAGCCAATTTCACTTGCCAAGGAAGACTGGTCTTTGGGAGCACATCATTTACAGTATGTCTATGAGACTTATGATGGAACTTCTGAAGGGGCAGCAGAGACTATTGAAAAAATTAAAGACGGAAGTCTGGATCTGGACAACTATAATCGTATGACAGAGTTTATGGATGCCTTTGATGTGCTGAAAGAGTACAACGTGGCAAAGGGAGATCCTCTGGGAGCCGATTACGATGAGATGGCCATTGACCTGGCAGACGGAAAGACAGCCTTCTGGTTCAATGGTAACTGGGCATGGCCGAACCTGCAGGAAGCTGGAGCTGAGAACGATGATGAATATGGATTCCTTCCATATTTCATGAACAATGACAAGGATGATTTTGCCAATCAGCAGATTCAGGGCTCCCCATCCAAGCAGGTAATGCTGGACGGACAGATTGCATCCGAGCAGGAACAAAAGGCTGCCAAGCAGTTTTTAAACTGGATCGTGTACAGTGAGATTGGTCAGCAGATGATTGTAAAAAAAGCGAACATTATACCACCTTTCAAGAACAACCCTTATGAGCCTGCCGATCCCTTAAGCAGAGATATTTATAACAGAGTTCAGGAGGGAGAAGCCTTCAATGCTTCTGCTATTGTTCCAAACGACCATTGGTCTGTTCTGGGCGCTGCCATGCAAAAATACCTGGCTGGAAGAAGTGACAGGGAAGAATTGGTACAGTCAATCAAGGATTATTGGGCAGAGCAAGAATAAGAAAAGAGGGATAGAATATGAAGACAAAAAGTAATGGAAAAGATTTCTGCATGTTTGCACTGCCTGGCATGTTTTGCTTCTTTGCAGTGTTGGTAGTACCATTTGTCTACGGTGTCTATCTGACACTGACAGACTGGAATGGAGTAGCCAAGGTAAAGAATTTTATCGGTCTTAAGAATTTTGCCGGAGTAATGAAGGATACACAGTTTTGGACTTCCTTGTTGTTGACGTTTAAATATGTGATTGTGGTGGTACTTCTGGTAAATATCATAGCCTTTGCGGTGGCTTATCTGTTGACCAGAGGAATCAAAGGTCAGAATTTCTTCCGTGCAGGATTTTTTACCCCAAACCTGATTGGCGGTATCGTTTTGGGATATATCTGGCAGTTTGTATTTTCCAGAGTATTCGTAAACATTGGAGAAGCTACAGGATGGAAGTTATTTGAAGTTTCATGGCTTTCCGATCCCGGAAAGGCTTTTGCGGCATTGGTTCTGGTGTCTGTATGGCAGTTGTCCGGATATATGATTTTGATTTATGTGGCAGGATTTATGGGACTGAATGAAGACGTTATGGAGGCAGCCAGCATTGACGGTGCTACTGGATGGATTAAGATGACAAAAATCGTACTTCCTCTGATGATGTCATCCATCACAATCTGTCTGTTTTTAACCCTCTCTCGTGCATTTATGGTTTACGATGTAAACCTGTCATTGACTGGAGGTGCTCCTTATGGAACTACAGAGATGGCAGCTATGCATGTGTATGAGAAGGCCTTCACTTCCAGACAGTTTGGTGTAGGTCAGGCAGAGGCATTGATCTTATTTATTGTGGTGGCAATTATCAGCGGCACACAGGTGTACTTCACTAAGAAGCAGGAGGTGGAAGCATAATGAAGCAGACAACAATTGGCGGAAATAAGAAAAAAGTGGCTAATCTATTGGCAATGGTTGGACTGATCATCATCTTTATTGCCTACATGTTTCCATTTATCATGGTAGTGATCAACTCACTGAAGCAGAAGAGGGATATCATTAAGAGTCCGTTCTCCTGGTTGTATACTATCAAAGGTTTGTCCTTTGATAATTTTGTAAAAGCATTTACCCAGATGGATTTTCTGAATGCTTTTAAAAACTCTCTGATCGTAACTGTTTCGGCAACAGTTCTGGTAACATTGCTGGCAGCAATGCTTGCATATTATATTGTACGCCATAACAATCTGGTGTCAAAAGTGACATTTGCTCTGATGGTGGCGTCCATGATCATTCCTTTCCAGGCGATCATGATTCCTCTGGTAAGTATTTATGGTGGCACTTTAAATGTATTGAATCACCGAATTACTTTGATATTCATGCATACAGGATTTTCCATGGCCATGTCAGTATTTATGTTCCATGGATTTATCAAGGGAAGTGTTCCCATCGCTCTGGAGGAAGCAGCGTACATCGACGGCTGTACCCATGCACAGACATTTTTCAAGATTGTATTGCCTCTGCTGAAGCCAATCATCTCCACAATGGTTATCCTGAATGCATTGTCATTTTGGAATGATTTCCTGTTACCGTCTCTTGTCCTCACAGACAAAGAGCTGTTGACATTACCTCTCTCTACCTATAGTTTTTATGGTACATATTCGGCAGATTATGGTACAATAATGGCAGGACTCCTGTTATGCGTAATCCCGATTTTGATTTTGTATCTTGTATTGCAGAAGCAGATTATCAGTGGTGTCGTTTCAGGTGCGGTAAAATAATTACAGCGGGGCTGCCTGTGCAGCCCTGCCTATAACATTTAAGAAAGCAAAAGGACAGGTTGATATGAAAAAAGATATCTTACATTTAAAAGCACCGGGAAATTGGATCAATGATCCCAACGGTTTTATTTATTTTAAAGGCGAATATCATATGTTTTATCAGTATTTCCCAGGTGAACCCCGGTGGGGGACCATGCACTGGGGGCATGCGGTAAGCCCGGATCTGGTGAGATGGGAGCACAAAGGAATTGCGCTGTTTCCTTCCAAATATGCAGATCAAAACGGATGTTTTTCAGGGAGCGCCCTGGAGCATGAAGGATGTATGTATCTTTTTTATACGGGAGTACATTACCTGATGTCGAATCCGGAAAACATTCATCTGTGCCTTGACGGTAGGATGGAAGCGTCTCAGATTATGATCACCTCAGAGGATGGAATGAATTTCGACAACTATAATAAGAAACGTGTGGTCGTTCCTCCGATTATGGATCAGGAAATCGGAGATACGGCGGATACGAGAGATCCGAAGGTATGGCGTGGAAAGGATGCCTGGTATATGATTCTGGGAAGTAAGACACAGAATCAGAAAGGAAAAGCACTTTTTTATCGCAGCGAGAATCTGACAGAGTGGACCTGGGTGAACAGCGTGTCCAAGGATCAGGATTTAGGATGGATGTGGGAGTGTCCGGACTATTTTGAGACTGAGGGCGGTAAGGTACTGGTGATATCTCCCATGGGACTGATGCAGGAAGAGAACCTGGAACCCAACCAGAGCATATGTGCAGTGGTGGAATTTGAGGAGGAAACCTGTCAGATGGAGATTCCCGATGAATATCAGTTTTTGGATTATGGAATGGATCTGTATGCTCCTCAGAGCACTCTGGACGCAGAGGGCCGAAGAGTATTGATGGCGTGGCTTCGAATGCCTGAGGCAGTGGACGGAACAGAAGGCAAGTGGAACGGCATGTTCTGTCTTCCAAGAGTTGTGACTGTAAAGGATGGGCATATTTTCTTTCAGGTTCATCCCAATGCAGACGCCATGTATCAAAAGGAAATTGCGGATTCCGGGGAAGCGGGAGAAAGCGGCTATAAAGTAAGCCTGGAGTTAAAAGAAGGTGAATGGCTGAACGTGGGCGGATATCGGGTCTGGAGAGAACGAAATCAGATTCATGTGGATAGAAGCGCAGTCTTTGGAAATTACAAAGGCTGGGCGCTGCAGTGTAAGACGCCTGAGATACGGGATGGATATCATCTGGATGTCTACGTGGAACCAAATATGATTGAGATTTATGTCAATCAGGGCGAATATGTGATCAGTCATGTGGTTTACGGTCTCAAAGATAAAATTACTGCAAGTTCCGGCAGTAAGCTGCAGATTCTGGCAGCAGGCGAATAAATAAACAGGAACAGGTCTTTTGTCTTATTCATTTTGGTAAAATTGTATGATTGATGGAACAGGAGCTGTCAGATGTGTCAGCTCCTGTTTTTGTGTGTGCCAAGCATAGGTGAAAAGATTCAGTGGATCTATTAAACTTTCTGAATATATGACATGAAGCGATAACTTACTTTAGTCAAATAATCTGATAAATGAAAAAAGCCTTGTAATATTTTCCTCTTTCGTGTAGAATAGGAGAAAGTCAGTGTACAAATTATGAATACAGAAAAGCACCGATTACGAAGCTGTATCGAAATGGGTGTTTTTTGTTTTATAAAAATGAGGAGGTAGTTAAATGGCAGAAAATGAAATGGTTTATATTGAAGATGTAGATGAATTAAAAAGAGATATGGAGAAGCTGGAAGATGAGCTGATGAAGAATCACCGCATCGATCCGAATCTGTACATAGAATATGATGTAAAAAGGGGATTAAGAGATTCTGCCGGTAAAGGTGTATTGACTGGCCTGACAGAGATTTCCGATGTTTGTGCTTATAATCTGATCAACGGACGAAGCATTCCTGCAGATGGAGAACTGTATTATCAGGGAATCAACGTGTATGATCTGATTGACGGATTGAAAGGCAGAAGATTTGGCTTTGAGGAGACCATTTATTTGCTTCTTTTTGGCAAATTACCCAATCAGAAAGAACTGGATATGTTTTTAAATACCATGTTTGCGCTGCAGGAGCTGAACGGAAGATTTGTCCGTGATGTGGTTATGAAGGCATCTAACGCCAATATTATGAACGCCATGCAGCGTTGTATTTTAACCTTATATACTTACGATTCCAATCCGGAGGATATTGCACCGGGAAATGTACTGCGTCAGTCTCTGGAGATGATTGCCAAGCTGCCTATCATTGCAGTTTATTCTTATCATTCCTATCGTCATTTCCGCAAAGATGAGACATTGTTTATCCGCAATCCAAAGAAGGGGCTTTCACTTGCGGAGAATATCCTTCTGATGCTGCGTCCCGACAGCCAGTATACAGAGCTGGAAGCCAAGGTTCTGGATATTGCCCTGATTCTTCACGCAGAGCACGGCGGTGGTAACAATTCTACCTTTACTACCCACGTAGTAACTTCATCCGGTACAGATACGTATTCTTCCACAGCCGCTTCCATTGGATCACTGAAAGGTCCTCGCCATGGTGGTGCCAACCTGAAAGTGCAGAATATGTTTGAAGACATTAAGGCTCACATTGAGGACTGGACCAATGAGGAGGAAGTGGCCGCCTATCTCCAGAGGATTCTGGATAAGAAGGCATTTGACCATTCTGGGCTGATTTATGGAATGGGCCATGCTGTATATACGTTGTCTGATCCACGTGAAGTGATTTTGAAGAGATTCGCCAAAGCTTTGGCAGAGGAGAAGGGATTGACTGAGGAGTTTGCCCTCTACGAACTGGTGGAGCGCCTGGCTGGCGAGCTGATTATGAAGCATCGTAAGCTGTTTAAGAACGTCTGCGCCAATGTGGACTTCTACAGCGGATTTGTTTATACCATGCTGGGAATCCCCAAAGAGCTGTTTACTCCGATTTTTGCCATCGCCCGTATGCCAGGCTGGAGCGCACACCGACTTGAGGAGCTGATGAATACAAGTAAGATTATCCGTCCGGCGTATAAATATGTGGGAAGACACACAGATTTCCAGGCCATTGATGAAAGACCGTAACCTGTACAACGAATGGAGAAGAGATATGCTCAGATATAAAAAAATAGAGATTTCAGATATTCCGGAAATGACAGAAATGTATATAGGGGCCTTTAATGGTTCCCCATGGAATGATGAATGGACCAGGGAAACAGTAGAGAAGAGGCTGCACCAGATGATTTGTGTAGAAGACTTTTATGGATTATGTGCTTATCAGGACCAGGAATTGTGCGGCTTAATTCTGGGATGTATGGAACAGTATTATGATGGAATCATGTTCAATATACGGGAATTCTGTGTTAAAAAGGGCATAGGAGGAGGCGGAATCGGCACAAAAATATATCAGCGCTTTGAGGAAGACCTGAAGGGATTGGGTGTGAAGAAGATTATGTTGTATACAATGGGAGGTGAGTATACACAACATTTCTACCGCAAGCTGGGATTTGATGAAAGTGATAATCTGGTGGTTATGGGAAAAACGCTGTAGGACTTGCTTTGTGCTGCTTTTTGTACATTAGGAGAATTTGCAGGGAATATGGGGGACATAATTTGGGCAAAATTGCCTTTGACGTAAAAATCTGATTTTGTTAAATTAATACCAATGAATCGTAAACGACACATGTATTACCACTATAGGAATTCATCCTATCGGGTAAGTAAATCTGATCACGGTACGTAACAGTAACGTGAGGATTTTACTTTGGTAATGTATGTGTCTTTTTGTATTTCAGAACAAATTATGAATAAGTTCACAAATTTTTTAGAAAATGAATTAGCACTCACTGCTTGACAGTGCTAACAACAAGTGCTATATTAACATCAGAACCTAAAACAGCACCATATCAAATGGTTTTTCATATAACAGGAGGCGATTGTTATGAATATCAGTAAATTCACACAGAAATCGATCCAGGCAGTACAGGACTTGGAGAAGGTGGCTTACGAGTATGGCAATCAGGAAGTAGAACAGGAGCATTTATTGTACGCATTGCTCAATCAGGAGGACAGCCTGATTGCAAAGTTAATTGTAAAGATGGAGATTAACAGCGATGCCTTTGAACAGAGCGTGGAGCAGGCTCTTCAGGCAAGAACCAGGGTCAGTGGAGGTAAGCCTTATATTGGACAGGACTTAAATAAAGTATTGATCTCAGCAGAGGACGAAGCTAAGGCCATGGGTGATGAGTACGTGTCCGTGGAGCATCTGTTTTTGGCGATGATCAAAAATCAGAATCCTGCCATCAAACGTTTGTTTCAGGAATATGGAATCACAAGAGAACGGTTTTTGCAGGCATTGTCCACTGTGAGAGGAAACCAGCGGGTAGTCAGCGACAACCCGGAAGCAACCTATGATACGCTGAATAAATATGGACAGGATCTGGTGGAGAAGGCAAGGGAGCAGAAGATGGATCCGGTGATTGGACGTGATGCGGAGATTCGAAATGTGATTCGGATTTTGTCACGTAAGACCAAGAACAATCCGGTGCTCATCGGTGAGCCTGGTGTAGGTAAGACAGCAGCAGTGGAAGGTCTGGCACAGCGAATTGTGAAAGGTGATGTGCCGGAAGGCCTGAAAAATAAGAAGATTTTTGCACTGGATATGGGAGCTTTGGTGGCAGGTGCCAAGTACAGAGGTGAGTTTGAGGAACGTCTGAAAGCAGTTCTGGAAGAAGTCAGAAAGAGCGAAGGCGAGATTATTCTTTTCATTGATGAACTGCATCTGATTGTGGGAGCCGGCAAGACAGACGGTGCCATGGATGCGGGAAACATGTTAAAGCCCATGCTGGCACGCGGTGAGCTGCATTGCATCGGTGCTACCACTCTGGATGAGTATCGTCAGTATATTGAGAAGGATTCTGCACTGGAGCGCCGTTTCCAGCCGGTTTTGATGAACGAGCCAACGGTGGAAGATACCATCTCCATTCTTCGAGGACTGAAGGAACGTTATGAGGTATTCCACGGCGTTAAGATAACAGACAGCGCCTTGGTGGCAGCGGCTACTTTGTCTGATCGCTATATCAGCGACCGATTTCTGCCGGATAAGGCAATCGACCTGGTGGATGAGGCATGTGCGTTGATCAAGACAGAACTGGATTCTATGCCGGCGGAAATGGATGAGCTGAGCCGTAAGATTATGCAGCTGGAGATTGAAGAGGCTGCACTGAAGAAGGAAACCGATAATCTCAGTCAGGATCGTCTCGAAGCATTGCAGAAGGAGCTGGCGGAGCTTCGTGACAGCTTCAACAGTCAGAAAGCCCAGTGGGATAATGAAAAGACTTCTGTGGAGAAAGTACAAAGGCTTCGTGAGCAGATTGAAAATGTGAAGAAAGAAATTGAAAAGGCCCAGCAGCACTATGACTTAGAGAAAATGTCTCAGCTGCAGTATGGTGAGCTGCCTCAGCTGCAAAAAGAGCTGGAGCAGGCAGAGCAGAGTATGAATACAGAAGATATGCGCCTGCTACATGAGCGTGTCACCGATGAGGAGATTGCCCGTATCATTTCCCGGTGGACGGGAATTCCTGTAGCTAAATTGACAGAAGGGGAACGTGCCAAGATTCTTCATTTGGAAGATCAGCTTCACGAACGGGTGGTTGGTCAGGAAGAAGGCGTCCGCAAAGTGACCGATGCCATTTTACGATCCAAAGCAGGTATCAAAGATCCTACAAAGCCCATCGGTTCCTTCCTGTTTCTGGGACCAACTGGTGTTGGTAAGACAGAGCTTGCCAAGACATTGGCAGAAAGTCTTTTTGACGATGAAAACAACATGGTGCGTATCGATATGAGCGAGTATATGGAGAAGCACTCTGTGTCCCGTCTTATTGGAGCACCTCCGGGATATGTGGGATACGAGGAAGGCGGTCAGTTGACCGAGGCAGTGCGTCGTAAGCCTTACAGCGTGGTACTGTTCGATGAGATTGAAAAAGCTCATCCCGACGTGTTTAATGTATTACTTCAGGTGCTGGATGACGGGCGAATCACAGACTCTCAGGGGCGTACCGTAGATTTTAAAAATACAATTTTGATTATGACGTCCAACATTGGGGCATCCTATCTGTTAGATGGCATCACCGAGGAGGGAGAGATTCGGCCCGAGGCTGAGGAGATGGTCATGAATGACCTGCAAAGTCATTTCAGACCGGAATTTTTGAACCGTCTCGATGAAATAATTTTATTTAAACCATTGACAAAATCCAACATTGGTATGATAGTAGATTTGTTGGTAAAAGATCTGGATAAGCGTCTCTCCGATCAGGAGCTTTCACTGGAGCTGACACCGGAGGCCAAGGATTGTGTCATTGAGAACGGCTACGATCCGGTTTACGGTGCAAGACCGCTGAAGCGCTACCTTCAGAAATATGTGGAAACTCTGGCCGCTAAGTGCATTCTTTCCAGAAATGTCCGGGCCGGAGATACAATCATATTGGATGTGGAGAACGACGATTTTATTACCAGAGTAAAATAGCAAGAAGGAGACGTCTCACATGATACCCAAGGACCCTGTAATTTTATTAAGCTACGTAAATACTCAGCTCAGAGATTACTACGAATCTCTGGAAGCCCTGTGCACCTGCCGGGGATTGAATAAAAAGCAGCTGGTGGATAAAATGGACAGCATTGATTATCACTATGATGAGAAAACCAATCAGTTTATTTAGAACTGAGAACAGGACAAAAAGTATGAGCAATCTGGGAGATTGTCTCATGCTTTTTGTTTGTAAACGCAGGTAGCGTGCTGATCACTAAGTGTTGGGGGAAGAGGGAGGATTGTGATTATGAGGAAGTTTTGCGGAATTTATTTGTTGCCTCAGGCTACTGCAGCACCGCAGCCGACACAGGAAACTTATGAGACCGGGGAGTTTTCCTTCACGATTCCTTCTTCATGGGTTGGAAAATACAATGTCCAGGTGTCCTCCACTGAGAATGCTACCTGGCGCACCTTTTATTACACAGGACTGCAGAATCAGGGGGTAGGAGGAAGAGTCGTTTCAGTTGTTACAGTATCGGGAAATTCAGAAGAAATATTTGGAGACGATAAGATATATCTGGGGGCAGCCGAAGGCAAGGAGCATTGGATGGTAGGACCCACCGATGTCCAATTTGGTTCCCAGGACAATGCCTATGCAGATGAATATCATTCTATGTATGAGGATCGGCAGACGGTTATTTCTACCTTCCAGGTAAAGGGAAACGTTGCAGTATCTGCGCAGCCCACTCCATTTTATTACGACAACGTGGATTATTTCCTCCCGGACAGTGATCACTCATATGTGACCCAATCCGCGCTGTCACAGCTTACAAAGGAAGAGCTGGAGCTGGCGCGCAATGAGATTTTCGCCCGCCACGGTTACGCATTCCAGGAACAACGAATCCGAAACTATTTTGAAAGCAAATCCTGGTATCACGCTACTGTGCAGCCGGGAGATTTTTACGATCAGGTGACCTTTAATGAGTATGAGCAGAAAAATATTTCCTATATTCAGGAAGAAGAAGCCAAGCGGTAGATGAAAAAGTTTATGCTGTAAAAAAGCAAAATAACATGTTGGCAAAAATCAGTTGACAAATTAGCCGATTTTTCATACTATAGATGGTAACAAAAGAAGTTCAGGGAACTTTGATTTGCAGAATCTGGTGTGGAAAAGGCAGTCGATAGTTGTCGGGTTCTGCAAAAGGAAACATAATCAAATGGCAAAAGGCATAGAACGGAAAGAGTAATGATATCACCGCATCCCAGAGAGGAGTTGTCACCGGCTGTGAGCAATTCTGTTGTGGCTGTCATGAAGTGCGTCCGGGAGTTGACTGGGTGAAGGCGAAAAATCGCAGCAGTAGCCTGGTACGTTTGCACACGTTACGTGTATCGAGTGGAGGGGCAGTCCCCTCTATAAGAGTGGAACCGCGGAATAACTTCGTCTCTTAATTGAGACGGAGTTTTTTGTTGTGAAACATGTGAGAAAAGATTGGATGGATTTTTTTAGGCGTGTATCCAGCGGTTTCGTCTAATTTATAATCAGAGGTGCGACATGAGTTTTTTTAAACATTTGAAAGAAGAATTCAACGTAATTCAAGAGCGTGATCCTGCCATCAAAACTCCTTTGGAGGTCTTGTTATATCCCAGTTTTCGGGTTATGATACAATATAGGAGGGCACATAAGCTCTACGAGAAAGGTCATTACTTTCTGGCAAGATGGATTTCCCAGAGAGCGGCCAGGAAGACAGGAATTGAGATTCACCCTGGTGCCCAAATCGGCAAAGGGCTGTTTATCGATCACGGCAGCGGTGTGATCATTGGAGAAACCACCATCATTGGTGACAATGTAACCTTATATCAGGGAGTGACTCTGGGCGGTACCGGAAAAGAGACGGGCAAGCGGCATCCCACATTGAAGGATAATGTGATGGTAAGCTGCGGTGCCAAGCTTCTTGGATCCTTTACCGTGGGGGAGAATTCCAAGATTGGAGCCGGAGCTGTGGTTTTGGAAGAAGTTCCGCCCAATTGCACAGTTGTGGGAGTGCCCGGTCGTGTGGTAAAATTAAAGAATGTAAGGGTTCCCAGGGTGGATATGGATCATGTTCATATGCCGGACCCGGTTAAGGAAGATATCCAGATGCTCCAGCAGGAGAATACCGCTCTTTACAACCGTCTGGTGGATCTGGAAATGAATATGAGAGTATTACAGAGAAAAGAAAATGCAAAAGGAGTATCAGTAAAAAATGAAAATTTATAATACGCTGTCTAAGAGAAAAGAAGAATTTGTTCCTTTGGAAGAAGGAAAGGTAAGAATGTATGTCTGCGGTCCAACGGTATACAATTTAATTCACATCGGAAACGCCCGCCCTATGATCGTATTTGACACAGTACGCCGCTACATGGAGCATAAAGGATATGAGGTGAATTATGTATCCAATTTCACCGATGTGGACGATAAAATTATCGCCAAAGCCAACGAAGAAGGAGTATCCTCTGAGGAGATTTCCCAGAGATATATTGCGGAATGTAAGAAAGATATGTCTGACATGAACGTAAAACCGGCTACCACTCATCCTCTGGCAACACAGGAGATTGACGGAATGATCCATATGATTCAGACTTTGATCGATAAAGGCTATGCCTATCCGGTGGAAGACGGAACCGTATATTTCCGTGTGAAAAAATTCAAAGAATATGGAAAATTATCCCATAAGAACCTGGATGACCTTCAGTCTGGGTTCCGTGCTTTGCAGGTGTCCGGTGAGAACCAGAAGGAAGATCCCCTGGACTTCGTGCTCTGGAAACCTAAAAAAGAAGGAGAGCCTTCCTGGCCATCACCATGGTGCGATGGACGTCCCGGCTGGCATATTGAATGCTCCGTCATGTCCAAAAAGTATCTGGGCGAGGAGATTGACATTCACGCAGGCGGTGAGGATTTGGTATTCCCTCATCATGAAAATGAAATCGCCCAGAGCGAATGCTGCAACGGCAAGCAATTTGCCAGATATTGGATGCACAATGCCTTCTTAAACATTGACAACAAGAAAATGTCCAAATCCCTGGGGAATTTCTTCACTGTAAGAGAAGTGGGAGAGGAGTATAATCTTCAGGTATTGCGCTTCTTTATGCTCAGTGCTCACTATAGAAGCCCACTGAATTTCAGCCGTGATCTGATGACAGCTGCAAAGAACGGTCTGGAGAGAATCGTTACCTGCGGAACTTCCCTGAAAGACCGCCTGGAAAAGGCAGAAGGCGCTGCCACAGAGGATGAGAAGAAATTGATGGAGGAACTTGGATCTTATACAGCAAAATTCGATGAGGCTATGGACGATGACTTCAACTCTGCCGATGCAATTTCTGTTATCTTCGAGCTGGTGAAATTTGCCAATACACATGTAAATGAGAACAGTTCCAAAGAATTTACAGAGGCAGTGTTTAGCGAACTTCAGGAATTAAGTGATATTATGGGCCTGATTGTGGTGAAGGAAGCCGAGATTCTGGATGCAGATATTGAAGCGCTGATTCAGGAGCGTCAGGAAGCCAGAAAGGCGAAGAATTTTGCCCGTGCTGACGAAATCCGTGATCAGCTTCTGGCCCAGGGCATTGTGCTGAAAGATACCAGAGAAGGTGTAAAATGGACGAGAGCATAAAATACTTAAAAGAACAGTTTCGACTGGAGGATGTCGATATCCGTACCTATTCACCTCTGACTTTGGCTTATATCGGTGACGCCATTTATGAGCTGGTGATTCGGTCTATTCTGGTGATGCAGGGAAATTGTCCTGTAAACACATTTCATCAGAAGGCCAGTCGTCTGGTCAAGGCCCCTACCCAGTCAAAAATGATGGATGTGATTGAGCCGCTGCTCAGTGAGGAAGAGCTTCAAGTGTATAAACGGGGTCGCAATGCCCACTCTGCCACCACGGCCAAAAATGCTACTGTGGGAGAATACCGCAGAGCCACCGGCTTTGAAGCAGTGATGGGATATCTGTATCTGAAGGAAGACTGGAAAAGAATGATCGATCTGGTGAAGATCGGTATTAAGGATGGAGGAAAGCTATGAGTGAACAAATCGAAGGACGCAATGCGGTGATGGAGGCGTTTCGCTCCGGGCGTCCTGTGGATAAACTATATGTGTTGGATGGATGTCAGGATGGTCCGGTCCGTTCCATCACGCGGGAGGCACGAAAGAAGGACACCATCATCAATTATGTCTCCAAAGATCGTCTGGATCAATTGTCCGGGACAGGAACTCACCAGGGTGTGATCGCTCAGGTGGCTGCCTATGACTATGCCAGTGTGGAGGATATTTTAAAACGGGCAGAGGAGAAGGGGGAAGCGCCTTTTATCATTCTGCTGGACAACATCGAAGATCCCCACAACCTGGGGGCAATCATCCGTACCGCCAATCTGGCGGGTGCTCATGGGGTAATTATCCCAAAGAGAAGAGCAGTTGGGCTGACGGCTACGGTGGCACGTACTTCAGCCGGAACATTGAATTATACTCCGGTAGCCAAGGTGACCAACCTTGGAAAGACCATTGATGAGCTGAAAGAGCGCGGGTTGTGGTTTGTCTGTGCCGATATGGATGGAACCAACATGTACCAGTTGGATTTGAAAGGACCCATTGGTCTTGTCATTGGAAATGAGGGAGAGGGCATCAGTTCTCTGGTGAAGAAGAAATGTGATTTTGTGGCTTCGATTCCCATGAAGGGAGATATTGATTCTCTGAATGCTTCCGTTGCCACAGGAGTGTTGGCTTTTGAGATCGCCCATCAGCGGTCTTTGGAAATCCTGTAAGTGTACTTATGCTGAGAGAAAGGCGATTATGCAAAATTACAGTGATTATACAGATGAACAATTGATACAGAAATATCGCAAGGCAGATGCCGGAGGTGACATCACCGACTACCTGGTGGAAAAATATAAAAATATTGTCCGTCAGAAAGCACGAGCCATGTATTTAATCGGTGGTGAGACAGATGATCTGATTCAGGAAGGTATGATCGGCTTATTTAAAGCCATACGGGATTTTAACCCGGGGAGAGAGGCTTCTTTTCAGACCTTTGCCCGCCTGTGCATTGACCGGCAGATGTATCATGCAGTGGAGGCGTCTAATCGTCAGAAGCACCAGCCTTTGAACTCCTACGTATCCCTCAGTGTAGAGGATAATGAGGAGGGGATTTTCAACGAGTTGGTGGAAAACAGTGCGGAATCAATTGTAATCGATCGGGAAAATGCAGAAAATATGGAGCAAAAGATTCGGGAATGCCTAAGCCCTTTTGAAAATCATGTTCTGACCAGTTATCTGAAAGGAAATGATTATTTGAGTATTGCAGAGGAATTTGAAAAGAGTCCCAAATCCATAGATAATGCATTGCAGCGAATTCGGGGGAAGGTTCGGACTTGTATTTTGGGGAAGAAAAATTAGAAAAAGTGCAATGGAGTTAACAAATGATAGACAAAAAGACATACAAAAACGTGGTAAAATTTACTGTGGAATCTATGCTGGAACAGGCAAAAAAAGATAAGAGCTATGATTTTCAGGCTGATTTGCAGCAATATGTCCAGGAAAAGATTGTTCCGGATGGTGTTATCCGTGTCTGTGAGTTTATGGAAATTGTGAACGAAATCATAGAGTAAGAGAGTGGGCTGACTCACGAAGCAGACAGCAGATGAGTTGGTGTAGAAGTGGTAAAAGGAGCATCAGTGGATCTTCCATTGGTGCTCTTTGTGCCAGACAAATGAGAAATGGTCTGGTGGACCGTTTTTGAATATAATTGGGAGAAGAGAGTATGAAAATATCGGGAACAATAAGGAAATGGACGTTGGGAATGGCAGCAGTTGTTTGGTTGGCAGGGGCTGTCCCTATGGTCTGGAATGGCGGTCTGAAGCAGGCTGCCGCTGCGGGGAAACAGGATGGGGCCAAGGGGAGGGCAGCTTCTGTTGCCGAAGAAGAGATGGAAGTACATTTTATTGATGTGGGGCAGGCGGACAGTATTCTGGTGAAGACTTCCTCAGCCGCCATGCTGATCGATGCGGGAAATAATGAGGATGGAGACTTGGTGGTATCCTATTTGAAAGAACAAGGCGTGAAAAAGCTGGATTATGTGGTGGGAACCCATCCCCATGAGGATCATATTGGAGGAATGGATGATGTGATCAATTCCTTTGAAGTGGAAACAGTAATTTTGCCGTCAAAGACTCACACGTCCAAGACGTTTCTGGATGTGTTGACGGCCATTAAGAAGAATCAGCTTCAGATTACTCCAGCCTGTGCAGGAGATGAGTATTCTCTTGGTAAGGATGAATTTACCATTCTCAGCCCGAAGAAAAAGGAAGATTATAAGGATGAGCTGAATAACTGGTCTGTGTGTCTGCGGTTGGAGCACGGAAGCACCAGCTTTGTGTTTACCGGTGATGCGGAGTCGGCTGTGGAGAAGGAGATGCTGGATTCCGGTCTGGAACTTGACGGTACTGTGTATAAAGCTGCCCATCATGGAAGTGAGACTTCCAATACGGAGGAGTTTTTAGATGCTGTTAATCCGGAGTACGTGGTGATTTCCTGCGGTGTAGATAATCAGTATGGACACCCGGATCTGTCAGTGCTGGAGGAATTGGCGGACCGGGATATTGAGGTATTTCGGACTGATGAGCAGGGAACGGTGGTGGCCGCCAGTGACGGTAAGATGGTTCAGTGGAGTACAAAGCCCAGCACTTCCATGAAGGAAGGGAAGAATCCGAAGGCTGTGGAGACCACGGTGTATATCACTTCCAGTGGAGAGAAATATCACAGTCAGGGTTGTCGATATCTGAAAAAGAGCAGCATTCCCATTACTCTGGAGGAGGCGCAGGTTGGGGAATATACCCCGTGCAGTGTGTGCCATCCGCCGAACTAAGACACTGGGAATCGTGAATATTTGGAGGTGAAGTTATGCAGGTGATAGTAGATCGGATTGAGGGAACGTTTGCTGTCTGCGAATGTCCGGATAAAACCATGATGGGCATTCCTCTGGAGGAATTTGAACAGGAGCCTAAGGATGGTGATGTGGTGGAATATGAAGACCACAGAGCCAGACTCGTGGAGGAAGAAACTCAGGAGCTGAAGGAGCAGATTGAAGATTTGTTTGCGTCACTTTTGAAGCAGGATTGATTTTGTAAAAGTCTGGACATTGTCTGGACTTTTTTTGTGGCATCCACTATAATAGAGAGCGTGCATTTATAAAATCGGGAGAAATCCCGGACTGGTTCGTCAACTTCCCAGGATAAAAAACTAAGTATCTCGTGACAGAATAATAAATGAAAAAAGGAGATTGGAGAATGAATGCAAGAAGAAAAGTCATCATAGACTGTGACCCGGGAATCGATGACACTCTGGCTCTTATGCTGGCGCTGAAGTCGCCGGAGCTGGAAGTGGTGGGAATCACAGTTGTCTGCGGAAATGTGCCGGTGGAGTTGGGTGTGCAGAATGTATTCCGCGTTCTGGAACGCTATGGCCGAATGGACATTCCCGTCTATGCAGGGGCAAGAGCCCCCTGGAAAAGAGATTACGTCAGTGCACAGGATACTCATGGTATGGATGGTTTAGGAGAAGCCGGGATTCCTGCGGCAAAGCAGGGAGAGTGTCGGGAAGGTGCTGCCGGGTTTCTGGTGGAAGCATTAAAAAGAGAAGAGAAGCTTTCTATCATTGCCCTTGGCCCTCTGACAAACGTGGCAGATGCTCTGAAGCTGGAGGCAGCGGCCTTTGAAAAACTGGATGAGTTTGTCTGCATGGGCGGAAGCTACAAAAGCCATGGAAATTGCTCGCCGGTGGCAGAGTATAATTTCTGGTGTGACCCGGATGCGGCAGATTATGCGTTTGCCCATTTGCCGGTGAAGATCCATATGGTTGGACTGGACGTAACAAGAAAGATCGTATTATCCCCTAATATTCTGGAATATATGTGTCAGATTGCTCCCGGAGAGGGAGACTTTATCAGAAAAATTACCCGGTTTTATTTTGACTTCCACTGGAAGCAGGAGAAGGTAATTGGATGTGTGATCAACGACCCGTTGGCAGTGGCTTATTTTGTGAACCCAATGTTAGCAGAAGGATTTGAGTCTTATACGAGAGTTGCCACAGAAGGGATTGCTCTTGGACAGAGTGTGGTGGACGCAATGAATTTTTGTGGAGAATCGGCTAACAGCTACATTTTGACCGATGTGGATGCCGAGGAGTTTATGAGAATATTTTTAAAACGAATTGTAAATGCACAGGAACCGGAACTTTCAGATACATTAAAACAGATTTTTGTACAGGAATAAGGTGGTTTACGGCATATGATGACGAATGCCGTGGAATCTGATTTATCAGACAGCAAAGCAGATCGTGAATAACCCACTGACTTTACCGGTACAACTTAAATTAGGAGAGAGAATATGAATAAATTATCAGCGGCACAATTGTGCGTGTTAGGATTTTGTGTAGCTTTAAACTTTGTGGGAGGAATGATTGCCCTGGCACTTCGTCTGCCCATTTATCTGGACAGCATCGGAAGTATACTTGGAGCATTTTTGTATGGACCTGTGGTTGGAATGACAGTTGGCGCTGCGTCGGGACTGTTAAACGGAATTGTGTTTGATCCTGTTTCCTTTTACTTTATTCCCAGTGCCATCACCATTGGAGCTGTAGCAGGCATTACCTGGAACAAAGGATGGGTGAATAACAGGCTTTTTCCCGTGGGAGTCTTCGTTATGACGCTGCCGGGAACCATTGTAAGCTCCTGTATCACAGCTTTAGTTTTTGGAGGAATTACCTCCTCAGGATCTGTCTCTTATACACATCTCCGAGCCCACGAGACTACGCTGCATCG
>CAMQZX010000022.1 GCA_947039785.1 uncultured Lachnospiraceae bacterium
TACACTTCTAGCTTCGTCGGCAGCGTCAGATGTGTATAAGAGACAGCTGTATGAATAAAATATTAGAGAAAGAATAACAGGAGTATTTTTATGCCCATAAAAAAACAGATTGCTGCTTTGCCTTCACAGCTTATGTATCCAGATGAGACATATGAAGATTTCCAGAATTCGTCTCAGACAGAATGCCAAAAACAGCAATTTTCCAGGGACACACTTCTTCAAAATATTGCCGGCTGTCTGGAAACCATCTGTTCGTCCGATAAGGACACATGGGATGCACTGGCAGAACTGCTGACGAAGAGTAGTATTAAATAGTATATCTTTTCGGCGTTTGGTGGTCCCGATGGAGAGATTGGAGCGTCCATGCGTTATCTTTCCCAACGTTTTGCTGCCCCTAACCGAATCACAGCGGGAACCTTAACTGATGTAGGTACAGAAGAATTGGCTCACTTGGAGATTGTTTCAACAATTGTGTGTCAGCTGACCAGAAATTTGTCTATGGAAGAGATTGAGAATTCAGGCTTTGGACCCTATTATATTGATCATACGGTGGGAATCTGGCCCCAGTCTGCTGGGGGAGTGCCTTTTACCGCCAATGAATTTCAGTCCACAGGTGACCCTATAACAGATTTATATGAAAGTATGGCTGCCGAACAGAAGGCCAGAACTACGTACGACAACATCCTCCGGGTGGTCAGGGACATTCCGGAAGTAGCTGACCCCATTAAATTCCTGCGTGCCCGTGAAATCGTTCACTTCCAGCGTTTTGGTGAAGCAAACCGGGAAGATTGACAGAGAGTTTTCCTTTTTGGAATGGATGAGCACTTTCTTTTGTGTAAGTATCTTACTTTCAGGTTTCTACTTGCCTTTTTGGATATTCCTGCTAGAATATTAGTGGAAGTGAAAGAGATACCAAAGAGGAAAGGAAATGCTTAGATATGACACTTGAAGTGACACAATTTCTGATTATCTGCCCGCTGACATTTTTGGCAGGATTTGTGGATGCTGTGGCGGGCGGAGGCGGTTTGATTTCTTTGCCGGCATATCTGATAGCTGGTCTGCCGGTGCATTATGCCATTGGAACCAATAAGGTCAGCTCGGGAATGGGAACTGCACTGACAACGGCAAGATTTGCCAAACAGGGCTATATTCCATGGAAGCAGTCCTTTTTCTATGTGGTCTGTGCACTGTTGGGCTCCACTATGGGAGCGAAACTGGCTTTGATGCTGGATGATGGTGTGTTTAAAATTATTATGCTGGTGATTTTGCCGCTGACAGGTCTGTATATTATGAGAAGTAAGGCGCTGGGAGAGGAAAAGCCTCCTTTTTCCTTTGGAAAAACACTGGCAATCGGCATGGTGGTGGCGCTGGGAATTGGGGTGTACGATGGATTTTATGGACCAGGAACAGGTACATTTTTGATATTGCTACTGACAGTAGTTGCACATATGAATCTCAAAACTGCCAACGGTACAGCGAAAATCATTAATCTGACTACGAACCTGACCGCATTAGCTGTTTTTTTCAGCGAGGGCAAGGTGCTGCTTTCCCTTGGATTGACAGCCGGATTGTTTAATGTGGTGGGAAATTATCTGGGAGCGCGGTTTTTTGAAAAAGGCGGAGCAAAAGCAGTAAAACCAATTATGCTGACTGTACTGTTAATCTTTTTCATCCGTATCATATCGGAATTATAAGATGTATCATGTACGAACTGTCTTTCATAAAATGTATAAAAACCAAAGGAATTATTTTATGGAAGAGCAGATAATAATCAATCAACAGAATATGCACGTTGTAGTGATCAATCGAAGGTCACAGGAAGCTGCCAAACAAGAAATTGAACGGCAGCTTTTTTCATATTTCAGTAAGCTTCCGGCAGTAAATCATTTTAGAGAACAGGCGAAGCAGAATCTGTAGATGTCTGGATTTTCGTCTACGGAGGGCAGAATATGAAGTATGACGCACTTTACGGACGTCAGTCCATTGAGAAAAAGGACAGTATATCGGTGGAAAGCCAGCTTGAATACTGCAGATATGAAACCCATGGTTCACCCTATATCGAATATACAGACAGAGGATTCAGCGGGAGAAACACCAATCGTCCGGACTTTGAGCGGATGATGCAGGATATTCGGAAGGGGAAAATTAAGAGAGTCATTGTGTATAAGCTGGATCGTATCAGCCGTTCTATCGTGGACTTTGCCAATATGATGGAAACCTTTCAGAAATACCAGGTAGAATTTGTCTCCTCCACAGAGAAGTTTGACACTTCTACGCCTATTGGCAGAGCCATGCTGAATATCTGTATTGTTTTTGCTCAGCTTGAGCGGGAAACTATACAAAAGCGGGTGAGCGATGCCTATCTGGCAAGGAGTAAACGGGGCTTCTACATGGGAGGACGCATCCCCTATGGATATCGTCTGACGGAAACAGTCATTGACCATATCCGAACTTCCATGTATGAGGAAATTCCCGAGGAAAGTGCGCAGCTGAAACTGATTTATTCGCTGTATGCCGATCCGGCAAATTCTCTGGGTGATATTGTGCGGTATTTGAATGAGCATGGTATACGACAGCTGCGCGGCGGGACCTGGAACTCTGCAAGATTAAGCGATATGCTGAAAAATCCTGTGTATGTAAAAGCCGATCTCGACGTATATCATTTTTTTAAAAAACAGGGGGCTGTTTTGTGCAGCCCTGCCAGTGATTTTACAGGAAATCACGCCTGCTATCTTTATCAGGGAAGAGGATCAACAACCAGAAAGCAGTGTGATCTGACTGATAAGGTGATTGTACTGGCTCCCCATAAAGGTTTGATTCCTTCTAAAACATGGCTGGCATGTCGCAGGCGATGTTTGAATAATCGTCAGTCAATTCAGACCTGCAAATCAAAAAATTCATGGCTTGCCGGGAAAGTAAAATGTGGCAACTGCGGGTATGCGTTGGTGGTAAAGAGGGCAAAAACAAAGTGGGGACGTTATTTTATCTGTAGTCAGACGGGAGGCTGCGGAAGCTGTCCTGGTACCGGCTGTACCATTTATGCAGATGTTCTGGAGCAACATCTTTTTCACGCTATTGGTGAAAAATTGTCTCAATTTGAGATGTTATCTGACGAAAAGGATGCTTTGCCTGTACCGGAAGCCGGAAAAAAGAGTCTTCGTCTGGCACAGATTGAGGATGAAATAGATAATTTAATTGAAAAGGTTGGAAGTGCCGATTCTGCTCTGATGAAATACATCAACAATCGGGTTGGGAAGTTGGACGCAGAGCGGCAGACTCTGGAGGAGGAACTGAAATTGCTGCTTGTGGATGCTGAGACAGAAAAGAAGGCCGGGCAGATCACAGACCATGTAAGACGATGGGAGCATAGCTCCTTTGAGGATAAGCAGGCAGTGGCGGATATTTTGATTAAAGTAATCAAAGTGGCAGACGGAAAGGTTGAAATTGTCTGGAGAATCTGAAAGAATTGCGTGGACGGTCACTTCCATCCTTCCGTTTCGGTGAAGCGTTGCGGAGTGTGCAGGATCAGTTGGATGCCAAAAACTTCTATGCCTTTAATCCGAGCTTTGATACTGGTGTCGTAAGTGATCCCACAAAGTGTGAGTAGCCTATGAAGATTGAGATTTATGAAGCATTGGGCACGATTATGGAGATGATGCCGGAAGTCTATGCTTTTGTTCGGGGAAGCAAAGACTATCCGAAAATCGGAGGGCAGGTGTTTTTCTATTCTCTCTGGGAGGGAACCTTGGTGGTGGCTGATATTCAGGGACTTCCGGAAGGAGAGAAGCCTTGCAAAGAGCAGATTCTGGGATTTCACATTCACGAGGGGGCAAGATGTCTTCCATTGGATAACGATCCCTTTGGACAGACAAAGACTCATTTTAATCCAGGGGATTGCCCCCACCCGGAACATGCGGGAGATTTTCCACCGCTGTTTGTCAATACAGGCGGAAAGGCATTTATGATCTTTTATACCGATCGATTTTATCCGGAAGAAGTGGTGGGGCGTACTGTGGTCATCCACCACATGCCCGACGATTTCAAAAGCCAGCCGTCGGGGGACTCCGGTACGAAAATTGCCTGTGGGGAGATTCACTGGAACAAAGGCTGAAAATCATACCACAGGAACATCAAATGACCATACAAAAAGGGCAGGGGAATTACAAATTCCCTTTGCCCTTTGCCTCTGCCATAAAGGCTTCAATTTCTTCAACAGTCTTGGGGATTCCTGCAGTCAGGATTTCACAACCGTCCTTCGTCACCAGGAGTGTGTCCTCAATACGGATACCAAGATTCAGATTGTCAAAATACAGTCCCGGCTCCAGAGTAAACATCATATCCTCCTCCAGAGGTGCGTTTTCATCGCCTACGTCATGGGTGTACAGTCCGATATAGTGGCCGGAGCCATGGAAGTAATAGTTCATGATCTCTTCCGGCTTCTCAATATATCCAAGTTTGATCAGCTCCTGGGCCATGACAGACTTGCTGATTTCCTGAAGCTCATTTTTGGGCTGTCCTGGCTTGGCGGCAGCCAAAGCAGCTTCCTGCCCTTTCAGTACCACATTGTAAAGCTCTTTTTGCTGGTCGGTAAATTTACCGCTGACCGGAAAAGTACGGCTGACATCAGAGGCGTAGCCTTCCCATTCCGCGCCCAGATCGAAGAGGATCATATCGCCATCCAGCATTTTTCGGTTATTTTCAACATAGTGCAGAGAGCAGGCGTTGATGTTAGATGCGGCGATGGTGGGGAATGCATGAGAGGCATTGCTTGTCTTTAGTACAAAGTCAAAATAAGCCTCGATTTCGTATTCGTACATATCCGGGTGAAGATGTCTCAGAATATTTTTCACGCCTTCTGTGGTAATGTCGCAGGCCTTCCGATGAAGGGCGATTTCCTCCTTCGTCTTTACCTGGCGGATCAGAGCCATATCGCGGAAGGTATTGTATATAGGCAGGGTCGGATTGTAGTTCTGAATACGGGAAGCAAACTTCTGAGCTTCATCCGCAGCAAAAGGTCCTTCCCAGTTGGCGATGTCTACATAGACATTTTCAACAGTATTGATGCGCTGGCGGAACAACGGGATGGAATCTTCAAATCTCTCCAAGTATTCTACATTTTCAATGCCGGTTTCTTCCTTCACGCTTTCTTTGGTGTAGAAAATGCCAAGCCAGCGTTTGGACATTTCATCAGGGTGATCAATAAACAGTGTTTCGCTGATTTTTCCACCTGTTTTGATAATCATCAATACTGCTTTTGGCTGTGAAAACCCAGTCAGATAGTAAAAGTTGGCATAGGGAGTGAATGGGTGCAGCTGGTCGCCCTTATTTCCCTTTTCTCTGCCGGAGAAGACAAATCCTACGGATTCATCTTTTAGTAAATCTTTGTATAACGCTCTTCTGGAAGCGTGGAACTCTTTGCTGATCATAATATAAATCCTCCTGATATTAAATGGATGTTACATGTCATTTGTTATGCCATGTAGTTTAAAAATGCCTGATAGCCCCGTACAGCTTCATAAATATCTGCTTTGCTGGCAACCTCCATAGGCGCGTGCATACACAGCAGTGCAAGTCCGCAGTCAATAACCTCCATGCCGTAATTTGCCATGATATAGGCGATGGTACCGCCGCCTCCTGCATCTACCTTGCCAAGCTCAGCTGTCTGAAATGCGATGTGATTATCGTCCATGACTTTACGGATGGCCGCCATATATTCAGCATTGGCATCGCTGGAGCCGGATTTTCCGCGGGCTCCTGTATATTTGTTAAAGACCAGTCCCTTGCCTAAAAAGGCTGCATTTTTGGCCTCAAACACATCAGAATAGAGTGGGTCAAAGCCAGCGCTGACATCAGAGGAGAGCATTTTAGAATTCTGCAGGGTACGGCGTAGGGAGAGGGCAGAAGGATAGCCGCAGAGAGCCAGAATTTCGGCTGTCATATTTTCAAAGAAACGGGACTGCATGCCGCTGGCTCCCATGCTTCCGATTTCTTCTTTGTCCACCAACAGGCAGCAGGCTGTTCTCTTTGGGGTATCCATATTCAGCATGGCCATCAGGGATGTGAAGGCGCAGATGCGGTCATCATGTCCGTAAGCCAGAATCATGCTGCGGTCGAAGCCAAGGTCTCTTGCCTTGCCGGCAGGAACGATTTCAAGTTCGGCAGAGAGGAAATCTTCTTCCTCAATCTGATACATTTCCTGAAGTAATCTCATTGTATTTGCCTTTACGGCCTCTTTTTCAGTATCCTTCAGAGGAGTACTTCCGATGAGAAGATCCAGATTTTCTCCTTCAATGAGTGTGCTGGCATTTTTAGTCATCTGTGCACCGGACAAATGAACCAGAAGGTCGGTGATGGTAAATACCGGGTCCGTATCCTTCTCGCCCACGCTGATCTCCACCTTGGTGCCGTCCTTTTTCACAATGACACCGTGGAGAGCCAGAGGAATGGTGACCCACTGATATTTTTTGATTCCGCCGTAATAATGGGTATCCAGGTAGGAAAAGCCTTTATCCTCGTAAAGAGGGTTTTGCTTCACATCAATTCGGGGAGAGTCAATGTGTGCTCCCAGAATATTCATACCCTGTTCCAGACTGTCCTGTCCTATGTGATAGAGAATGATGGTTTTTTCATTGTAGACAGCATATACTTTACTTCCCACAGTCAGAGCCTTCTGATCACGTATGTAATCAGTAAGGGGAAGATAGCCGGATTTTTCTGCCATCTCAATTGCTATACGGACACATTCTCTCTCTGTTTTGCCGGCATCGATGCACTGCTTGTATTGAGTATTTACAGCTTCCATTTCTTTCAGCCGTGCCGGTTCATAAATTTCCCATAAAGTTTTTTTCTCCATGGATGATCGCTTCCTTTCTTAATCTCTTGATCGGGTTCTCTGTTATACAAAAACTGACCTTTGTCAATTTCGTTCATAATTACTGGGAAAATTATAGCGGATATGATGCAGATTTTCAAGGAACCCACAAAGAGATTTTGAGAATTTACCTCAAAATAAAAAAGTAACTCCTTTTGGATATAGATTTTTTTGAAATATAGTGAATTCTCTTGACAAGGTGTGATATAATACAGTGATTGGAAAGCTTAAGAAGATAATTCGCATGGCATTTTCAAATAAAAAGAGTTCGAGTACAAGATATAGCTTGAAAATAAAGTTGGAGAGATTAGCAATTTATGGCAAAAGCAAAAAATCAGAATGTGAAGGAACCCAAAAAGAAAGTTAAAAAGCCAAGGCCATATTATGATTACAACCTGGTTGCAGTTATTTTGCTGCTGATGTGTTTTGGCCTTGTCATGCTTTACAGTACAAGTTCTTATGTGGCCAGTATTACTTTTGACGATGATATGTATTATTTCCGCAAGCAGGCGCTGATCAGTGTGGGAAGTATGGTGTGGGCCATTGTCGTATCCCATGTCAATTACCATTTTTATATGAAATTCCCCACATTGATTTACGGCGCCGCGGCCTTTTTGATGCTGTTGGTGCGTACTCCTCTGGGTGTAACGGTAAACGGTGCCAAGAGATGGTTAAAGATCGGTATTCAGTTCCAGCCTTCCGAGCTTGCCAAGCTGGCGGTGATTATCTGCCTGCCCTGGCTGATCGTGAAAATGGGAAAGAACGTTGCCACGAGAAAGGGATTTATCACGCTGGTGGGATTTGGAGGAACTCTCGGAATCATGACCTTTTTCTTCACCGATAACCTGAGTACGGCGCTGATTGTATGTGGAATTACTGCGGGACTGGTATTTATCTCCCATCCAAAGACAAAGCCCTTCTTAATTGCCCTGGGGACAGTGGCAGTGGTGAGTACCGTGGTCATTGCCATTTTGGCAGTCAAGTTTGAGAACAGTACCAACTTCCGTCTGCAGCGAGTTCTGGTGTGGCTGCATCCGGAGGATTATATGAAGGGAGAAGGCTATCAGATCATGCAGGCGCTGTATGCCATCGGTTCCGGAGGATTTTTCGGTAAGGGACTGGGAAACAGTGTCCAGAAGCTGGGCTGGGTTCCCGAGGCGCAGAACGATATGATTTTCTCCATTGTCTGTGAGGAGCTGGGAATTTTTGGGGGAGCCATTATACTTCTTTTGTTTGGATATCTGCTGTATCGTCTGTTTTTCATCGCGCAGAATGCATCGGATCTGTATGGCTCTTTGATGGTCAGCGGAATCTTTATTCACATTGCCCTGCAGGTGATTTTGAACATCTGCGTGGTAATCAATCTGATTCCCACCACTGGTATTACGCTGCCCTTTGTCAGCTATGGTGGAACGTCGATTCTCTTTTTGATGACAGAGATGGGATTGGCGCTTAGTGTGGCGCGGCAGATCAAATTCCAGACACCGGAATCTACGCTGTCCACGTTTTAATTGCCAGGCATGGTTACTGTTCATGCACCACTGTTTCGTGAGGTGTTTTGGTGTTGATGGAACCAAAAATCCTGGCGGCCCTTTTTTTAGTTGAAATCTGTCTGATATGAGGGTATAATGTATAGCGATATTAAAGAGGAATATGAAAATAGGAGAGATAACAATCATGGAAAAAACAATGGAGAAAATCGTTGCTCTGGCAAAGTCCAGAGGATTTGTATATCCTGGTTCTGAGATTTACGGCGGTTTGGCCAATACCTGGGATTACGGCAATCTTGGTGTTGAATTAAAAAATAATGTAAAAAAAGCATGGTGGCAGAAATTTGTTCAGGAGTCTCCGTATAATGTTGGTGTGGACTGTGCTATCCTGATGAATCCACAGACATGGGTGGCTTCCGGACATCTGGGTGGTTTCTCTGACCCTCTGATGGACTGCAAAGAGTGTCATGAGCGTTTCCGTGCAGATAAGATTATCGAAGATTACTGTGCAGAGAACAACATTGCACTGGAAGGCTCTGTAGATGCCTGGTCACAGGAAGAAATGAGCAAATTTATTGAGGACAACAATATTCCCTGTCCAACCTGCGGCAAGCACAATTTTACAGAAATCCGTCAGTTTAACCTGATGTTTAAGACATTCCAGGGGGTTACCGAAGATGCCAAAAATACAGTATATTTACGACCGGAGACTGCTCAGGGTATTTTCGTAAACTTTAAAAACGTACAGAGAACCTCCCGTAAGAAGATTCCATTCGGTATTGCACAGATTGGTAAATCCTTCCGCAATGAGATCACCCCGGGTAACTTTACATTCCGTACCCGCGAGTTCGAGCAGATGGAGCTGGAATTCTTCTGTGAACCGGATACAGATCTGGAGTGGTTTGCATACTGGAAGAAGTTCTGTCTTGACTGGCTCAGCTCTCTGGGTCTGAAAGAAGATGAGGTTCGTTATCGTGACCATGATAAGGAAGAGCTTTCCTTCTACAGCAAAGCTACAACTGACGTAGAGTTTCTGTTTCCATTTGGATGGGGCGAGCTGTGGGGAATTGCTGACAGAACAGATTATGACCTGACACAGCATCAGAATGTTTCCGGACAGGATCTGACATACTTCGACGATGAGAAGAAGCAGAAATATGTTCCATATGTAATCGAGCCGTCTCTTGGTGCTGACCGTATGGTACTGGCGTTCCTTTGCAGCGCATATGACGAAGAGGTTCTGGATGCAGAGCGCAACGATGTGCGTACGGTGCTTCATTTCCATCCGGTACTGGCGCCGGTTAAGATTGGTGTACTGCCATTGTCTAAGAAGCTGAATGAGGGTGCTGAAAAGGTTTATCAGATGCTCTGCAAGAAATATAACTGTGAGTACGATGACAGAGGTAACATCGGTAAACGTTATCGTCGCCAGGATGAGATCGGAACACCATTCTGTATTACTTACGACTTTGACTCTGAGGAAGACGGAGCAGTTACTGTTCGTGACAGAGATACCATGGAGCAGGTACGTGTGAAGATTGATGAATTAGAGGCATACTTTGCGGATAAATTTACCTTTTAAGAAAGGCTGATAAGGATACCACAGGGACGTAAGGCATAAGGACCTTTCGTCCCTGTTTCAGCTATAACAAATCACAGGAAGAAGAAAATGAAAATGAAAAAGATCAAAGAGATGACCCCAGGGCTTAGCATGATATTATCCATTGTTACGCTGATTGTATTGTGCATACTGTTAAGCGCTGCGGACAAAAAGGCACTGGCATTTCAGGAAAAGAAGCAGGCAGCTGAGGCTGCCGCTCTGGCAAAAGCAGAAGCTGAGGCAAAGGCTGCTGAAGCTAAGACTTATAGGGCTACGTTTGTGGCTGTGGGCGACAATCTGTACCATGGCCCGCTGCTGGAAGCAGGAAAAAGCGACAGCGGTGCATGGAACTATGACCATATCTATGAAAAGGTGAAGGATAAAATCTCTGCCGCCGATGTGGCTATTGTGGATCAGGAGACGGTGCTTACCACAGATCACAGTGCAGTCAGCTCCTATCCTTCCTTTGCCACGCCTACAGAGGTGGGAGATGCATTGATCAATGTGGGGTTTGATGTGATCGAATCTGCCACCAACCATGTGGATGACTTTGGCAGTGAGTATATCCGACAGACATTAGACTACTGGAAAAGCAGCCATCCGGAAGCAACTATTCTTGGAATCCACGAATCTCAGGAGGATGCCGACACCATCAAAGTGCGGGAGGTCAACAATATCAAGGTGGCATTTTTAAATTATTGTTACGGTTCCAATACAGATTTGCTGTCTGAGTCGGATTCCTATATGGTGGATTACTTTGAGAAGGAGAAAATTACAGCTGATATTGCCAAGGCAAAGGAAGTCAGCGACTGTATCATTTTTATCGCCCAGTGGGGAAATGAGGACAACACCATTCCCTCGGAATATGAGAAGCAGTGGAGTCAGTATCTGCTTTCTCAGGGAGTGGATGTTTTGATTGGAGGACATCCCCATGTGCTTCAGCCTTATGAGACATTAAAAGATGAGAACGGCAATGAGATGCTGGTGTATTATTCACTGGGTAATTTTGTCAGCCGGCAGCAGGATGCACCGGAGCTTCTGGGCGGCATGGCTGAGTTTACCCTTGAAAAGACAGAAAGTAACGGGGAGTCCACCGTAAAAGTTCTCTCCGCCAATCTGGAGCCTACGGTAATGCATTATAATGTGGATCAAAATATTTTTAACGTGTATTTTTTAAAGGATTATACGGATGAGCTGGCATCTGCTCACGATATTCAGCAGGATGCCGGCTTCGGCAGATTTTCAAAGGAAAGCCTTCAGCGTCTGTTTGACCATATTATGTCAGTGCCGGTGGAGCCTTCCACCAGAACGGACCTTCTGGATTTGGTCTACAATGCCAATGGAACCATGACAAGTGCAGACGGAACGGTGCTGTATGATGACGAAGTATCCAACCTTAATCCGGTGGATGAGAGAGGAACCTTAAATGCCATGAAAGAAATTTTAAATGGTACATAAAATACGGACACAGAAAACTGAAAGAAATTACCGAAAAAACTCTTGTATAATATGCACATATTTGCTATAATGAACAACAGAATTTAGTGCAAATCATCTACAGTGGAGGAACAACAATGAAAAGAAATGTAATCGTAGGACAATCCGGCGGCCCAACAGCCGCAATTAATTCCAGCCTTGCAGGCGTTTACCGTACAGCAAAAGACCGCGGATATAAGAAAGTATACGGTATGCTGCACGGAATTCAGGGCCTGTTGGAGGAAAGATATATTGATTTATCTGATCACATTACTACAGAACTGGATGCAGAGCTTCTGAAGAGAACTCCGGCTGCTTATCTTGGCTCCTGCCGTTATAAGCTGCCTGAGATCCATGAAAATATGGATTTATATGATAAGATTTTCGAGATTCTGGCTCGTCTGGAAATCGACGTATTCATCTACATCGGTGGAAATGACTCCATGGATACCATCAAGAAGCTTTCTGACTACGCCATTGTGAAGGGACATAGCTGCAGATTCGTGGGCTGTCCAAAGACCATTGACAATGACCTGGCACTGACAGACCACACACCTGGATATGGAAGTGCTGCCAAATACATCGGTACTTCTGTAAAGGAAATCATCCGCGATGGCTTCTGTTTGGAGTATGACAGGGGACTTGTCACAATCGTAGAGATTATGGGTCGTAATGCAGGATGGCTGACAGGTGCAGCAGCGCTGGCAAAGAGCGAAGACTGTATGGGTCCGGATCTGATCTATCTGCCGGAGCTGGTATTTGACCAGGAAAAATTCATTGAAAGAGTAAAGGGATTACTGGAAGAGAAGCCTTCTGTAGTAGTTGCAGTATCTGAGGGCATCAAGACTGCCGACGGCAAATACGTATGTGAGCAGGGTGTAACTGCTGATTACGTGGATGCATTTGGTCATAAGCAGCTTACCGGAACAGCAAGTTATCTGGCTGGATATGTGGCAGGAGAGCTTGGCTGCAAGACAAGAGCCATTGAGCTTAGTACTTTACAGCGTTCTGCTTCTCACTGTGCTTCTCGTGTGGATATCCTGGAAGCTTATCAGGTTGGCGGTGCTGCAGTAAAGGCGGCAGACGAAGGAGATACCGGCAAGATGGTTGTACTGGTGAGACTGTCTGATGATCCATATCAATGCGGAACAGAAGTAAAAGATGTTCATAAGATTGCAAACGACGAGAAATTAGTTCCGAGAAATTGGGTAAATGAAGAGGGAACTTACGTGACAGATGAATTCACATCTTATGTGAAGCCTCTGATTCAGGGTGATGTATCCCCCATTATGGTAGATGGTATTCCTCGCCATTTGTACAAACCTGGATATCATCATTAATCAAAAATCGACAATTTGCACAAACACTTATAAAATTGCAAATGTGAAGGTGACGATACACAAGAAAACTGGGGTAAAATCAGAAAATACCCCGGTTTCCTTGTGTATTTTTCTCTTGACGAATTCACTGATAGCGTCTAAAATAATTTATGAGCGCATACATTGCGCCTGCATGTAGTTTATACATACATAAATTAGGAGGAATTGTAAAAATGGCAAAATGGGTTTATATGTTTACAGAAGGTAACGCTACCATGAGAAACCTTCTTGGTGGTAAAGGTGCCAATCTTGCTGAGATGACTGCACTGGGACTTCCAGTACCGCAGGGCTTCACAATTACAACAGAAGCTTGTACTCAGTATTATGAAGATGGCAGACAGATCAATGATGAGATCATGGGTCAGATCATGGAAGCAATCACCAAAATGGAAGGGGTTACCGGAAAGAAATTCGGTGACAAAGAAAATCCTCTGCTTGTTTCCGTTCGTTCTGGTGCAAGAGCTTCTATGCCAGGTATGATGGATACAATCCTGAACCTTGGTTTAAATGAAGAAGTTGTAGACGTACTGGCTACAGGTTCCGGTAATCCACGTTGGGCTTGGGACTGCTACAGAAGATTCATCCAGATGTACTCTGATGTAGTTATGGAAGTTGGTAAGAAATATTTCGAAGAATTGATCGACAAGATGAAAGCAGACAGAGGCGTTACACAGGACGTTGAACTGACTGCAGATGACTTAAAAGAACTGGCTAATCAGTTCAAAGCTGAATATAAAGAAAAAATCGGTGCAGATTTCCCATCTGATCCAAAGGAGCAGTTAATGGGTGCAATCAAAGCCGTATTCCGTTCATGGGACAACCCACGTGCGAACGTTTATCGTCGTGACAATGATATTCCATATTCCTGGGGAACCGCTGTTAACGTTCAGATGATGGCATTCGGTAACATGGGTGACGACTGTGGTACTGGTGTTGCATTTACCCGTGACCCGGCTACAGGAAATAACGGACTGTTCGGAGAGTTCCTGACAAATGCACAGGGAGAGGACGTAGTTGCTGGTGTTCGTACACCTATGCACATTTCCGAGATGGAGCAGAAGTTCCCGGAAGCATTTGTACAGTTCAAAGAAGTTTGCAATACTCTGGAGAAACACTACAGAGATATGCAGGATATGGAGTTTACTGTAGAGCATGGTAAACTGTATATGCTTCAGACACGTAATGGTAAGAGAACTGCTCAGGCTGCTTTGAAGATTGCTTGTGACCTGGTTGATGAAGGCATGAGAACAGAGGAAGAAGCAGTAGCAATGATCGATCCTCGTAACCTGGATACACTGCTTCATCCACAGTTTGATGCAGCAGCACTTAAGAACGCTACTCCAATCGCAAAAGCACTTGGTGCTTCACCGGGAGCTGCCTGCGGTAAGATTGTATTCTCTGCAGAGGACGCTGTAGAGTGGGCTGCAAGAGGCGAGAAGGTTGTTCTTGTTCGTCTTGAGACATCTCCGGAAGATATCACAGGTATGAAATCTGCTCAGGGTATCCTGACTGTTCGTGGTGGTATGACTTCCCATGCAGCCGTTGTTGCACGTGGTATGGGTACTTGCTGTGTATCCGGATGCGGCGACATCGCTATGGACGAAGAAAACAAGAAATTTACACTGGCTGGCAAAGAGTATCACGAAGGAGATGCTATCTCTCTTGATGGTTCTACAGGTAACATCTACGACGGAATCATTCCTACAGTAGACGCTACAATCGCTGGCGAGTTTGGAAGAATTATGGCATGGGCTGACAAGTACAGAACTATGAAAGTTCGTACAAATGCAGATACTCCAGCAGATGCTAAGAAAGCTCGTGAGCTGGGAGCAGAAGGTATCGGACTTTGCCGTACAGAGCATATGTTCTTTGAGGGAGACAGAATCGATGCATTCCGTGAGATGATCTGTGCTGACACAGTAGAAGAAAGAGAAGCTGCATTAGAGAAGATTCTTCCTGTACAGCAGGGAGACTTTGAGGCTCTGTACGAGGCTCTGGAAGGAAATCCTGTAACTATCCGTTTCCTGGATCCGCCGCTTCATGAGTTTGTTCCTACAGAGGAAGAAGACATTAAGAAACTTGCTGACGCTCAGGGAAAGACTGTTGAGCAGATCAAGACTATCATTGATTCTCTCCATGAGTTCAACCCAATGATGGGACATCGTGGATGCCGTCTGGCAGTTACTTATCCGGAAATCGCCAAGATGCAGACAAAGGCTGTCATCCGCGCAGCTATCAACGTTCAGAAAGCACACGCTGACTGGAATGTAAAACCAGAGATCATGATTCCACTGGTTGGCGATATCAAAGAGTTAAAATATGTGAAGAAAGTTGTTGTTGAGACAGCAGATGCTGAGATTGCAGCAGCAGGAAGCGATTTGAAGTACGAAGTTGGTACTATGATTGAGATTCCAAGAGCAGCTCTGACTGCAGATGAGATTGCTAAAGAGGCTGACTTCTTCTGCTTCGGAACAAATGACTTAACACAGATGACATACGGATTCTCCCGTGATGACGCTGGTAAGTTCTTAGATGCATACTATGACGCTAAGATCTTCGAGAATGACCCATTTGCAAAACTTGACCAGACAGGTGTTGGAAAGTTGATGAAGATGGCTATCGAATTAGGAAAACCAGTTAATCCAAGTCTGCATGTAGGTATCTGTGGAGAGCACGGTGGAGACCCAAGCTCTGTTGAATTCTGCAACAACATCGGTCTTGACTATGTATCCTGCTCACCATTCCGTGTACCGATCGCAAGACTGGCAGCAGCACAGGCAGCGATTGCCAATGCAGGAAAATAGAAAAGCGTAAATATTTTTACTTCACAACGCTAGTTGTTACCAGGAAAGATGTACAAGAGTACATGAAGTACTATCCTTGAATATACAAAGGCGAACCGATTTAAAGATATTATTTGCAAGATCTATATATAACTTGAAAGGGAGGCGTAACGCTTCCCTTTCGTTCTCTCAATTAGGACTAATTCCAAAAGCTACGGCTTTAAAGGGACGCCCCGCAGACCGGGGAAATGATAGCGCTGATCATAAATGTTGAGGCCCAGAACGATTTTTATCCTGGATACCCGACCTCCGGTGAGCTTTTGAGGCTGCCGGGGGATATTTTATATCACAAGTTAATAACAGAAATATTGTTACCCACTTGACAAAGTAAAAAACAGATCGTATAATGAACAAGGATTCAAGATTGGAGAAATGGAAGTGGCTCAGGTACTGAAAGAGGAAATTAGAGAAAATATACTTAAAGCTGCGTTGCAGGAATTTTTTGATAAGGGTTATAAAACGGCGGCTATGCGTAACATTGCAAAGCAGGCTAAAATTCCCACAGGGCTTATCTATTCCTATTACGAGAACAAAGAAGCTCTTTTTGATGCGGTTCTCCGTCCTGTCCTATATGATTGGGAACGGGTATTAACTGCTGGAGGAGAAAATGAAAGCCATCATACGGATAGCGAAATCTATGGACTCAGCAAGGCAGAAATTGAATGTATCTTGAACTTGTTCGATCATCGACAGGAGTTTATCATCCTGATTGATAAAAGTGATGGTACAAAATATGAGAATGAAAAAGAACGCTTTATTAAGGACATAGAAGAACATCTGAATAAGCATCGAAACGATGATATGGATGATGAAGTTTTTTTACACATTATTGCAAACAACTTTGTAGACGGGTTGATGCAGATTATGTATCATTATAGTGGAAAGGAATGGGCGATTATGATACTACATAAATTATCGAAAATGTATTTGTCGGGAATTGGTCTTTAGACCAGTTCCTTTTTTTATTGAACAATATTGAATTTATGTTCAGTTTTAAAAGGAGAGATTTAATATGATGTCACTATGGCGTGGCTCTTTTATCAATGTGGCTTTCGATATGGTTTATCCTGCGGAACTGCAAAAAAGAGAGGAAGAAATCTGCAAAGACATTGCGGATAGGCTTGAGTCTGAAAATCCAAGATGCCATACCATTATCAAAGGTATTATACGGCGTGGGCGTTTCAGCCTGCGCCGATAATAAAGCATATTCGCAGAGCGGATATGCGCTGCTTCCTGATTTGTAAAATAAATCAAGAAGATATACATTAGTTTAACTTTAAGGAGGACATTCAAATGGCAGAAAAGTCAAATCGTATCTATTTATTAGAAGAAGCGGGAGTTGCTTCTGCACTACTTAAATTAGGGATACCGACAATGGTTGGTATGCTAATTTCCGCACTATACAACGCTATTGATGCGTATTTTGTGGGCGGTCTGGGCATGAGCCAGATGGGAGCCGTATCTGTTGTGTTTCCAATCGTGCAAATCATCATAGGTCTGGGTATGATGTTTGAGGCAGGAGCTTCCTCGTACATATCAAGACTGCTCGGAAAGGGCGATAACGAACAGGCAAATAAAACAGCCTCTACCTCACTTTTTTCGGGACTTCTTGTGGGGGCAATTATCATTATTGGCATTATGATTTTCCTTGATCCTGTACTTACGGCATTAGGCTCAACCGAAACGATTTTGCCTTATGCAAGAGCCTATGCAAAAATCTATGTGACTGGCTCAATCATCAATGTTTTTACCGTTATGATGAATAACCTGCTTACTGCCGAGGGAGCTACAAAATTTACAATGATTGCTATGCTTACGGGAAGTATTGCGAATGTGATTTTAGATCCTGTTATGATTTATGGAATGGATTTGGGCATTGAGGGAGCAGCTATTGCAATGGTAATCTCGTTGTGTATCAATATGGCACTTTATATTGGATACATCATAAAGAAAGAAGGCGTTTTGAGATTTTCAGTTAAGAACATAGCTCCGTCAGGGACTATCTATGCAGAAGTCTTGAAAATAGGTATTCCCGTACTTCTGTTTCAGCTTCTTGCAAGTGCAGCTATGGGAAGCATCAATACCGCATCAAAACCGTATGGGGATTATGCAGTGGCAGCTATGGGAGCGGTTACCCGTATTATGACAATTGTAACCTATGTTGTTTTCGGATTTCTGAAAGGCTTTCAACCGTTTGCAGGATATAACTATGGTGCAAAGAAGTTTGACAGACTGCAAAAATCTATTAAGCTCTGCATGACCTGGTCAACGGTATTTGGAGTAATTGCAGCCATTATACTTGTTGTATTTGCAAATCCGATTGTTTCACTTTTTGGAACTGATGCAGAAATGATTGATTTAGCAGGAAAGGCACTCAGGCTAAATGCAATATTGTTTATTACTTTTGGTTTCCAAATGGTGTATGCGACACTGTATCTTGCCATTGGCAAAAGTTTAGTGGGAAGTGTACTCAGCTTGAGCCGACAGGGTATCTTCTTTTTCCCTCTGGTTTTTGTATTGCCCCGCCTGTTTGATTTAACTGGCGTGATATGGGTACAGCCTATGGCAGATCTTTTGACTACAATTCTGACTGTAATTTTTGCAGTGAAGATAAACCATACTTTATCGGCAGAGATCACAAAGGAGGTGGATTGATGTGGAATTAGGGAAATCCAAAGAAGATTATTTGAAAGCAATTATTATCTTGCAGTTAAAATCAAGCAACGTTCTGCACAGGCAGCTATTAACCAGAAATAATAATAAATCATAAATAATGAGGGAAGATGCTTGCTTTATGTCAGCATCTTCCTTTTTTAGCTTTTTGCATAGGAAAAATCGGTTTGGAGCATACTATAGGGAATTACTATGAGATGATAAGCAAGTAAATGTGGCTTGTGAATATTTATATTGAGTTGTTGCCGTAAATGGCGGCGGATTGGAGAGGTATATGCATCAATCGGTTTGGACGGACATAGAACAGAAAAATGAATTCAAAACATTAGATGGCGATGCAAGGACAGACGTACTGATTATTGGAGGCGGCATTTGTGGTGTGCTGTGTGCATGGTTTCTGCAGCAGCAAGGTGTGGATTATATGTTGGTGGACAAAGGCAGAATTGGCGAGGGTATCACTCAAAATACCACAGCCAAAATCACATTCCAGCACGGTTTGATTTATGACAAACTGATTCGTTCACTGGGACGGGAAAGGGCTGCCTTGTATTTTGCAGCAAATCAGAAAGCTGTGGCTCAGTATCGGGAGCTTGCAAGCACAATAGCGTGTGATTTTGAGGAAAAAACTGCCGGAGTCTATTCCCGCACAGACAGGCAGAAAATAGAAAAAGAGGTACGGGCAGTCAATGATCTGGGCTTTCCGGCAGAGTTTGTCCCACACTTGTCCCTGCCCTTTGAAATAGAAGGAGCAGTCCTGTTTCCGAATCAGGCACAATTTCATCCTCTGAAGTTTTTATCCGTACTTGCCCAAAATCTGAATATTTATCAGTATACACATGTGCATATGGTAGAAAATCATACAGCATGGACAAACCACGGGAGAATTACGGCAGATAAAATAATCATTGCCACACATTTTCCTTTTTTGAACCATCGAGGCAGTTATTTTCTGAAACTCTATCAGAGCCGCTCCTATGTACTGGCTCTAAAACAGGCACCAGATGTAAACGGAATGTTCATCGATGAGGCAAAAGACGGTTTTTCTTTTCGTAATTATAAAGACCTGCTGCTGCGTGGAGGAGGTAGTCACCGCACAGGAAAGAGCGGTGGAAAATGGCAGGAACTGAGAATATTTGCTGAATCCGCTTACCCCAAAGCCCAAGAAGTCTATAGCTGGGCGACACAGGACTGTATGAGTCTGGATGCAATCCCTTACATTGGTCATTATTCCCGGCATACTCCAAATCTGTATGTAGCGACTGGCTACAACAAATGGGGAATGACTTCCTCCATGGTTGCAGCCATACTGCTTAGCGACTTGATTCTGGAGCGGGAAAATCCCTGGAAAGATGTGTTTTCTCCCAGTCGAACCATCCTAAAACCCCAGCTTTTAGTCAATGGCCTGGAGGCAGTGGGAAATTTGCTGGCATTTTCACGAAAGCGATGTCCTCATATGGGCTGTACATTGAAATGGAATCCTCAGGAACATACCTGGGACTGCCCCTGCCACGGATCACGCTTTGAGGAGAATGGGAAACTAATCGACAATCCGTCAAACCGAAATGCATCCAGTATGGAAAAAATGCATCCGCCTTTGTAGGGGAATGGAATAGTTCTTTCTGGAACAGGAAGCTGTCTTGTGCATATAGTATGTCAGGAGGTGTTTTGCCTATGAAACAGAATAAAAATTATGGATATGTGAGGGAATGTGAAGAAGTTTCATATTCATTTCCACCCCAATGTCAGGAAAAACAACCAGGGCTGGAATATATCATGGAGCCCCGTCCCATTTCAGAGAGACCGCGTGGTAAAGGAAGGCTGGAAAAGAAAGCTGCGATCATCACAGGAGGCGACAGCGGCATTGGCAGAGCTGTGGCCTATGATTTTGCAAAAGAAGGTGCTTCTGTGGCGCTTGTGTATTATAACGAAGAATGTGATGCCAAAGAAACAAAGGAACGGATACAGCAGCTGGGTGGGAAGTGCCTGCTGATACAGGGAGATTTAAAGGATCGCTGCTTTGTTCAGAAATGCATAAAAAGCGCTATGGAGAATTTTGGAAAAATAGATGTTCTTGTAAATAACCATGGCATTCAGTTTGTTCAGCGAAGCATTCTGGATATCTCGCCAGAACAGCTCCAGCTGGTATTTGAAAATAATATCTTATCCTTTTTTTATCTGATACAGGCGGCATTGCCGTATATGAAAAAAGGAAGCTGTATCATTAACACCACTTCGGTAACTGCATACCAGGGTCACAAAGATCTGATTGATTACAGTGCAACCAAAGGTGCCATAGTGGCACTCACCAGATCCTTATCCCTGTCTCTGGCAGAACAGGGAATACGGGTAAATGCAGTGGCACCAGGTCCAATCTGGACGCCATTGATTCCGGCATCCTTTTCAGCAGAGGAAGTTGCCACATTTGGGCGGAAAACGTCCAAGGTTCCCATGATGAGGGCAGGGCAGCCCTGCGAGGTATCGCCCTGCTACGTATTTCTGGCATCAGAAGATTCTTCCTATATGACAGGACAGGTGCTTCATCCAAACGGGGGAACGATTGTGGGATCATAGATTTTGCAGGAAGGATTCAATGCTTTGAAATTTTTGCTGCTGATTCTGTACGATGTGAGAGGGCATATTGAGAAAAGAATAGTAATCATTTGTTAAAGAAATGTATAAAATGTTGTAAACGAAATTACAAAGATGATAAATTTGGGGAAATGTATTGAAATATACTATCTTTTGTAAGTAATATATGCTATTATTACAATAATCAAATTCAGTCACACCATGTCATTTTAACCTTTTATGCCTGAATAAAATTTGCCAGACGTCCAAAAAATAATTCAGATTGACGCAGACTTGTCCAAAAAAATGAATATTTGTCCGTTTTTTTTGTTGAAATTGACATTTACAGACGCTTTTTTGACACTAAGATGGATATAATTGCAGCATAAAATCTAATGAAAAGAGGTTGTGCGATATGAGTAATATTGTAATTACAGGTAGAGATTTGACATTGGAAGAGTTTGCTTTAGTTTGTCGTGGAAATGCGAAAATCGAACTGGCTGAGGAAGCAAAACAGAATATTATTGAGTCTAGAAAGGTAGTAGATGAGCTGGTAGCAGAAGAGAAGACTGTATATGGTATTACTACTGGTTTTGGCAAATTTAGTGACGTTGTTATTTCACAGGATCAGTGTAAAGCGCTTCAAAAAAATCTGATCATTACACATGCAGTAGGTGCCGGTGATCCATTTCCTATTGATGAAGCAAGAGGAATCATGCTGCTTCGTATTAACAACCTGGTAAAGGGGTTCTCAGGAATCCGTCTTGAGACTGTACAGACCATGGTTGATATGCTGAACAAAGGTGTAACATCTTACATTCCGGAGAAAGGTTCTCTGGGTGCATCCGGTGACCTTTGCCCGTTATCTCACATGGTACTTCCTATGCTGGGATTGGGAATGGCTTATTATGAAGGCGAGCTGCTTCCAGGCGCTGAGGCTATGAAGCGTGCCGGAATTCCTACAATTGAACTGTCAGCCAAAGAAGGTCTGGCTCTGAACAATGGTACGCAGGCTATGACAAGTGCAGGTGCAATGGCATTGCACGATGCACTGGAACTGGTAAAAGTAGCAGATATTGCAGACGCTCTTTGCTTTGAGGCACAAAACGGCGTTACCGATGCACTGCAGCCCAGAGTACATGAAGTTCGTCCTCATTCCGGACAGCTTGCAACTGCAAGAAACCTGTTAAGACTCCTGGAAGGAAGCAAAAATACTACCCGTCAGGGAGAAATCCGTGTACAGGATGCCTACTCTCTGCGTTGTTCACCGCAGATTCACGGCGCAAGCAAAGATGCAATTAACTATGTATTAGATAAAGTAAATATCGAGACAAACTCTGTTACGGACAATCCGATTATCTTCAAAGAAGACAGAGCCGGCATCTCCGGCGGTAACTTCCACGGACAGCCAATGGCTCTTAGCTTTGATTTCCTTGGAATCGCTTTGGCTGAGCTGGCTAACGTATCTGAGAGACGTATTGAGCGTCTGGTTAATCCGTCCTACAGCAACCTGCCTGGATTCTTAACACCACACGGCGGCGTTTGCTCAGGATTTATGATCGTTCAGTATTCAGCAGCAGCATTGGTATCTGAGAATAAGGTTCTGGCTCATCCGGCATCTGTTGACAGTATTCCTTCTTCAGCAGGTCAGGAAGACCATGTATCCATGGGAACCATTGCAGCAAGAAAGGCTGGGGATATTGCTGAGAATGTAAGACGTGTTCTGGCTATGGAACTGATGGTTGCCTGTCAGGGTATCGATATGAGAGGAAACAAAGGTCTGGGCAAAGGAACACAGGCAGCTTACGACTTAGTTCGTAAGGGAGTAGCTGCATTAGATGAGGATCGCGAATTATACGGCGATATCAACTATTGTGAAGAGATTATTAAGAATGGCTCTTTGGTCAAAGTAGTAGAGGAGGCCCTTGGCGGTGCTATTGAGACCAGGTAATTTCATCTGGAGCTGTCTTTAATAATAAGATTAAGAGATAAAAGGCCATTTTCAGTTCAGAAATGCTTTTTCATGGAGCTGTATCAGGCGTTCGGGGAAAGGCAGGACAGAACATGAACAAATGGCCTTTTGGCATCTTAATCACATAAATAAGTAAGAAAGAGGGGAAAAATTATGTCAGAAAAGAAAGAACGAACTGTGCGTCTTCCTAACGTTGTTGAGGCGTTGATTCCGATTGTCGTTATGATGGCTTTGATGCTTTATGGCTTTGTGGGAGGTAGCGGTTACAGCGATGCCCATATGCCTCTTCTGGTTTCCATTATTGTGGCATGTATCATCGGCTGTCTTTGCGGTCACAGTTTCTCAGATATGCTGGCTGGTATGCTGGACCGTCTGAATGCGACAATGGAAGCAATTTTGATTCTGTGTACAGTTGGTATTTTGGTGGCATCATTCATCATGTCAGGAACAATTCCTGCATTGATCTATTATGGATTGGATCTGCTGACACCAAAGCTGTTTCTTCCTGTTGGATGTATTATGTGCGCGATCGTTGGCCTTGCCTGCGGATCTTCCTGGACCGCTACAGCAACCATCGGTATTGCTTTCCTTGGAATTGGCGCAGGACTTGGAATCAATCCGGCGATTACAGCTGGTATGATTATTTCCGGTGCCTATGTGGGAGATAAATTCTCACCTCTGTCTGACACTACAAACCTGGCTGCAGCCGTTTCTGAAACGGGTCTGTTTGACCACGTTACAGCGATGGTATCCACCACGGGACCAACCTTTATCATTGCTTTGATCCTTTACACAATTCTGGGTCTGAACATTGATACTGCAGGCTTTGATGCTTCTGTTGCAACAGAACTTCAGGCTGCTCTGGCAGATAATTTCAACATTACTCCGCTGCTGTTGATCCCCATTATTGTGATTATTGCTGCCTGTGTATTAAAACTTCCCGGATTGGTTGGTATTGCAGTTTCCGTTGCATGCGGCGTTTTATTTGCTGCAATATTCCAGGGCATGACCAATCTTGGCGATCTGTTTGATGTTCTGCACTATGGTACTTCTTATGAGACCGGAAACGAATTGGCAGACAGTCTGCTGAGTCGAGGGGGCATGGACCATCAGATGTGGACAATTAACTTGATTTTATTAGCTGTTGCTTACGGCGGCGCTCTGGAGCGTTGCGGATGTATTGATACTCTGTTTGGCGGTTTGAAGAACAAGCTCAACTCTGTTGGAAGCCTGATTCTTGCTACACTGCTGACATCTCTGTTCTGCGATGCAACCATGTGTGACCAGTTCCTGGGAATTGGTGTGCCGGCTCCGTTGTATGTTGACAAATATGATGAGATGGGACTTGGACGAAATATGTTGTCCAGAACCCTTGAGGACGCAGGTACTCTATGGGCTGTAATGTTCCCATGGACTGGATGCGGCGCTTATCAGATGGGCGTTTTAGGTATCCATCCATTCGCATACTTCCCATTTGCATTCGTAAACCTGTTAAACCCGATCCTTGCTGCAATTACTGCATTCCTGGGACGTAATATCTTCTGGGCGGATGGTTCTTACACCAACCTGTTCGGTAAGACTACTATGCGGAAACCTGCTGCTGCACCTGCAGACAAACATGAGCTGGCTGTTAAGAATCTGGAAGCCCGCCGTGCAGCAGGAAAAGCTCCCAGACCTCAGGTTTAATTTACATAATTCATTCTGGAAAGGAGTGTCACTGTGAGTGTTGAACATCTTCCATGGGAATCTTTATCTGGTCCCATTTATACAGCCAGAGAGTTGAGACCCCGTAAAAAATGGGTGGAAAACGCCTGTTGGATTTTATCCTGCGGTTTAGTCGTAGGCGGAATCATCACCCCTTATCGCGTGGCTGCCATTTTTGGAGCCTTGTATATACTGACGTTGCTGATGAAAAAAGACACTGTGGTGACAGAGCGTGGCATAGAGATTTTCTATCAAATGCGCATTACCACACATTACGATTTCTGGGGATGGGATCAGATCGTTTCTGTAATTCGCGAAGATCGTCAGCATCCGGAGTTGGTAGCTCTTCATTTTGGCAAAGGCAACAGAAGTAAGCGGTTGTTTTTTACGAAGGCAGATGCGAAGCAGATCATGTTACTGGCGAAAAAACGAAATTCCAGAATTGTAGTACAAGATGCAAATAAAAACCAAATGATTGGTAATAAGAGAAAGTAACTCCTCATACTTTCTTAATTGAGACGGCCCCTGGCGGATGCTTCTGCCAGGGGCTGCTATTGTGCCAAGAGGATATTGGTGTTTTTTTCTCTGCCTGTTCATGTCAAAAACTTCATTTCCATTTTTGCTTTTTTGTATTATAATAGGTCGTGATGAATTTGACAGTGAAGGAGGTACTAAATGGGACATTTAACAACAAAGGATGCATACAAGAACCTGGAAGAGCGCATCAACTGGTTCACCCAGGGAGCGCCAGCCTCAGAGACACTGTATAAGATTTTGCAGGTGTTATATACAGAGAAGGAAGCCAAGTGGGTGGCACTGCTTCCGGTGCGTCCATTTACATTAAAAAAAGCAGCGAAAATATGGGGAACCACAGAGGCCAAAGCGGAGAAGCTATTGGATCATCTCTGTGAAAAGGCTCTTTTGGTGGATTCAGAATATCACGGACAGCGGCAATTCGTCATGCCGCCTCCTATGGCAGGGTTCATTGAGTTCGCCCTGATGCGGACAAGGGGAGACATCGACCAGAAATATCTGGGTGAGCTGTATTATCAATATATGAATGTGGAAGAAGACTTTGTAAAGGATTTGTTTTTTGCTACGGAGACAAGACTGGGGCGCGTTTATGTGCAGGAGCCGGTACTTACCAATGACAAAACCAATCACATCCTGGATTATGAGAGAGCGACTCACATTGTGGAAGAGGCAAAATACATTGGTCTTGGTCTGTGCTATTGTCGTCACAAAGCATATCATGCAGGCCATCCCTGCGAAATCGACGCTCCCTGGGATGTGTGTCTGACCTTCGACAATGTGGCACGTTCTCTGGCGGAGCACGGAGACTATGCGAAATTGATTTCTAAAGAAGAAGCCATGGATGTGCTGGAGCGCTCTTACGACAGCAATCTGGTACAGATTGGAGAAAATGTCCGGG
>CAMQZX010000023.1 GCA_947039785.1 uncultured Lachnospiraceae bacterium
TCGTGGGCTCGGAGATGTGTATAAGAGACAGCTATGAAGAAGATTGTTAATGACAGCAAAGGCGGTATGGTGTGCATCATTATTTGATTGACATTTCACTAATATTAATATATAATTAAGAAAATGTTAAATAAATGAAACGATAATGCAATATTCAAGAAATAATTGCGGAAAAATATATTAAAGTAAGGTGGGGAAAAGATGAAAAACGTAAGAAGACGAATAGTGCTTTGGATGCTTATGGCGTTGTTTGCCATACCTGTTTCTTCTACTGTAATCAGACCAGTACAGGTGAAAGCGGCCACTTCGTATACCGGCTGGAAGGTTGAAGGAGGAAACACTTATTATTACAAAAAAGGGGTAAAGCAAACAGGCTGGCTGAACCTAAATGGGAAGAGGTATTACCTGAATCCGGCTGCTGATGGGAAAATGGTAACCGGAAGAAAGACCGTTGGGAAATATTACTATTCCTTTGATAAGTCAGGAGCCATGCGAAAAAGCATGTGGGTGAAGGATACCAAGGGTAACCGATATTATTTCCAGGCCAATGGAAGAGGGATTAAAAGCAGTTGGTTTCAATATAAAGGGCAGTATTTCTGGTTCCAGTCCAACTATCGTATGGCTACCGGTTTGAAGAAAATCGGTAACAGTACATATTATCTGAATCCCAAAACCACGAAGGAAGATGGTGTCAGTTATCGGATTGGCTGCCGCAGGAGCGGATGGATTAATTTAAGCGGTAAGCGATATTATTTCAAGGCAGACGGTACCATGCAGACCGGGCTTTTGAAGCTTAGCGGCGAGAAATATCATTTTGGCAAAAATGGTGTGATGACTCTGGGATGGTATACCAGCGTCAATGGTAATAAATTTTATTTTAAGTCGCCCAGCGGAGTTATGGCGGTGAACACCACTCTCCGTATCAGTGGTGACACCTGGCAGTTTGACAAAAGGGGATGGGCCACCAAGGTTCCCTATGTCATTGGAAGCAATGGCAGGGTGGAGGTTTGGGATAATGGTAAAAAATATTATCTGGAGAAGGAGTTTACTACCCATCCAGGAGTAGCTGACGAAAAGCTTGGCGATGATGAGCTGCTGGCAGCAGTGTTGTACTGCGAAGCCGGTGATCAGGGACTGGCGGGTATGACAGCAGTTGCTCTGTGTATTATGAATCGTGTGGAATCCACGGACCCTTATTATCCCAATACGCTGCGCTATGTCATTTACCAGACAGGGCAATATGCAGTGGTGAAAAATGGTTCTCTATTAAGACGTTTAAAGACTCCAAATGGGGAAGAGGCAGCTAACTGTAAGAAGGCAGTAGAAAACGCAAAACGGATTATGGCGAATCATAAAGCCAATGGTTCCAATCGCCGCATCACAGGAATCACAGTTAATACCATGAATGGTAAATCGGATTTTGACTGTCTGTATTTTATGATGCGTAGCTCATTTGCAAGTCTTGGGCTGGACTGGGATAAGTGTGAAGCTTTCCAATATAAAGACCATGTATTTTTCTCAAAATGGGTATATTAAATCAATTTTTACAAACGAAGGATCATGCAGGAGACTGTATGGTCCTTTGTTAAGTTGGTGACATACGTAAAAGGTCCAGTGGATCTTTTTTAAGTATATAAGAGCGAGAAAACATATTGAAATACCCAAAATCCTGTGATATGATTAGGAACAGTGAATTAGTTTAGGAGGAATATACCATGACAGTATATGAGGAACTTCAGGCCAGAGGCTTGATTGCCCAGGTAACTGATGAGGACGAGATTAAAGATTTGATAAATAACGGGAAAGCTGTCTTTTATATTGGATTTGATCCCACTGCGGATAGTCTTCATGTGGGACATTTTATGGCATTGTGCCTGATGAAACGTCTGCAGATGGCAGGAAATAAGCCTATCGCATTGTTGGGAGGAGGAACCGGCATGATTGGAGACCCTTCTGGAAGAAGCGATATGCGTAAGATGATGACAGTAGAAACTATTCAGCACAACTGTGACTGCTTCAAAGAGCAGATGAGCCGTTTTATTGATTTTTCTGACGGTAAGGCTTTAATGGTCAACAATGCAGACTGGCTGATGGGATTAAATTATATTGAAGTGCTGCGGGAGGTAGGACCTCATTTCAGTGTCAACAGAATGCTGACAGCAGAGTGCTACAAACAGCGTATGGAAAAGGGATTAAGCTTCCTGGAATTTAATTATATGATCATGCAGAGCTATGACTTCTATATGCTCTATCAGAAATATGGATGTAACATGCAGTTCGGAGGAGATGACCAGTGGAGCAATATGCTGGGCGGTACCGAGCTGATTCGCCGTAAATTAGGCAAAGATGCTTATGCTATGACGATTACTTTGCTTTTGAATTCCGAAGGTAAGAAGATGGGTAAAACACAGTCTGGTGCCGTATGGCTGGATCCAAATAAGACCACACCGTTTGATTTCTATCAGTACTGGAGAAACGTGGGCGATGCTGATGTATTAAAATGTCTGCGTATGCTGACCTTCCTGCCTCTGGAGCAGATCAATGAGATGGATAAATGGGAGGGAAGTCAGTTAAATCAGGCGAAGGAGATTTTGGCTTATGAGCTGACTGAGCTGGTACATGGCGAAGAGGAAGCCAAGAAAGCCCAGGCAGGCGCCAGAGCGCTGTTCTCTCAGGGAAGTGCAGAAAATATGCCTACCACAGAGCTTACGGAGGAAGATTTCAAAGAGGATGCCATTGATCTGATTACCATGCTGGTGAAAGCAGAGCTGGTTCCCACCCGTTCTGAGGGACGCCGTGCCATTGAGCAGGGTGGTGTATCCATCGACGGAGTTAAGATTACAGATATTCGACACACCGTTGCCAAAGCAGACATCCCTGAGGATGGACTGGTGTTGAAACGAGGCAAGAAGAAATTCAGAAAGATTTGTGTAAAATAAAGAACAATTGTGTTAGTTTGAGGAGGCAAAAGAGATGGAAAAGTACGGCGTAAATGAGTTGCGCAGAATGTTCCTGGAGTTTTTCGAGAGCAAAGGACATCTGGCAATGAAAAGCTTTTCGTTGATTCCACACAATGATAAAAGCTTATTGCTGATCAATTCCGGTATGGCACCGTTAAAGCCATATTTCACAGGAGCTGAGATTCCACCCAGAACAAGAGTGACTACCTGTCAGAAATGTATTCGTACAGGCGATATTGAAAACGTAGGTAAGACGGCCCGCCATGGTACATTCTTTGAGATGCTGGGTAATTTCTCCTTTGGAGATTACTTTAAGACAGAAGCCATTCACTGGACCTGGGAATTTCTGACCGAAGTGGTGGGACTGGATGCTAACCGCTTATATCCGTCTGTCTATGAGGACGATGATGAAGCGTTTGAAATCTGGAATAAGGAGATTGGAATTCCGGCGGAGAGAATCTTCCGCTTCGGCAAGGAAGACAACTTCTGGGAGCATGGAGCAGGTCCCTGCGGTCCATGTTCTGAAGTTTATTATGACCGCGGCGAGAAGTACGGCTGCGGTGAGCCGGGCTGTACCGTAGGCTGTGAATGTGACCGTTACATGGAAGTATGGAATGACGTATTTACTCAGTTTGATAACGATGGCAACGGCAATTATACAGAACTGGAGCATAAGAACATTGATACAGGAATGGGTCTGGAGCGTCTGGCAGTGGCTGTTCAGGATGTGGATTCCATCTTTGATGTGGATACTGTCCGCAACCTGAGAGAGAAGGTATCTGAGATTACAAAACATCCTTATAAGGTCAATGAGCAGGATGATATTTCCATCCGCCTGATCACTGATCATATCCGTTCCGCTACTTTCATGATTTCTGACGGAATTATGCCTACCAACGAAGGACGTGGGTATGTACTTCGCCGTCTGATTCGCCGTGCAGCCCGTCATGGACGTCTGCTTGGTGTGGAAGGAACCTTTCTGGCACAGCTGTGTGCCACTGTTATTGAAGGCTCCAAAGATGGATATCCGGAGCTGGAGGAGAAGAAAGAATTTATCTTCAATGTGCTGACTCAGGAGGAGAACCAGTTTAATAAAACTATCGACCAGGGACTTCGTATTCTGGGAGACCTGGAAGAGAAAATGAAAGCAGAAGGCACCAAAACATTAAATGGTCAGGATGCATTTAAATTATATGATACTTATGGATTCCCGATGGACCTGACCAGAGAGATTCTGGAAGAGAAGGGATATGACATTGATGAGTCGGGCTTCAACGAAGCTATGCAGAAGCAGCGTGAACAGGCCAGAAAGGCTCGTGCTGTCACGAACTATATGGGAGCAGACGCTACTGTATACGATGAGATTGATCCTTCTATCACCACAGAGTTTGTGGGCTATGATCACCTGTCTTATGAGTCCAAAGTGACTGTCATCACTACAGAGACAGAACTTGTGGAAGGGCTGATGGAAGGTCAGACAGGTACCATTTTCACAGATAAGACTCCATTCTATGCCACCATGGGTGGTCAGGAAGGCGATACTGGTGTGATTAAGACTGCCAACGGTGAATTTCAGGTGACCGGTACGATCAAGCTGCGCGGCGGCAAATACGGTCACGTAGGTCAGATGGTAAGTGGTATGATCAAGACTGGCGAGATGGTTTCTCTGGAGGTTGGTCAGGATGGACGACTGGATACTGCTAAGAACCACAGTGCGACCCATTTGCTCCAGAAGGCACTGAAGCTGGTGTTAGGCTCTCACGTAGAGCAGAAGGGATCTCTTGTTGCTCCCGGAAGACTGCGTTTTGACTTTGCTCATTTCCAGGCTATGACTGCTAAGGAAATCGATGAGGTGGAGAAGCTGGTAAACAGGGAGATTCAGGCATCTCTTCCCGTTGTGACAGATATTATGAATCTGGAGGAAGCTAAAAAGTCCGGAGCTATGGCTCTGTTTGGCGAGAAATACGATGAGAAGGTACGTGTGGTATCTATGGGTGATTTCTCTAAAGAGCTTTGCGGTGGTACTCATGTGAGCAATACTGGCGAGATTACCATTTTTAAGATTATCTCTGAGTCAGGTATTTCCGCTGGTGTCCGCCGTATTGAGGCTTTGACTGGAAATCATGTTCTGGATTACTATAAGAATATAGAAGCACAGCTTCAGGAAGCTGCCAAGCTTGTGAAAGCCTCCACTTCTGAACTTCAGGAGAAGCTGGCCCACCTTATGGCAGAAAACAAAGCTCTCCACAGCGAAAACGAATCCTTGAAGAGTAAGATGGCCCAAAGCTCTCTGGGGGATGTGATGGATAAAGTGGAAGAAGTCAAAGGCGTGAAGCTTCTGGCCGTGAAGCTGGACAATGTGGATATGAACGGTCTGCGTGATCTGGGTGACCAGTTGAAAGACAAGCTGGAGGACGGTGTGGTAGTTCTGGCGTCTGTCAAAGATGGTAAAGTCAGCCTGATGGCTATGGCTACCCAGTCTGCTATGGATGCAGGGGCTCATGCGGGCAATCTGGTGAAAGTCCTTGCCAAAGAAGTTGGCGGTGGCGGCGGCGGCCGTCCAAACATGGCACAGGCCGGTGGTAAGGATCCGTCTAAGGTGGATGCAGCCATTTCTATGGCAAAAGAAGTGCTGGAAGGACAGTTAAAATAAAAAAAATCAAGAAAAAACAGAAAAGCGGTTGACGTTCGCTAATTATCTGTTATAATATCATTTGTGCAATAAAAATACCCTAGACAGTTGTATTTAAGCACAATCTACAACTGGAGGGAGGTTAGGTGTGAGTCTATGTCAAATGTAATCGTAAAAGAGAACGAGACTTTAGATAGCGCTCTTCGCAGATTTAAGCGTAGCTGTGCCAAAGCAGGCATTCAGCAGGAAATCCGCAAGAGAGAGCATTACGAGAAACCAAGTGTTCGCCGTAAGAAAAAATCTGAAGCTGCTAGAAAACGTAAATATAATTAATGTGCGCAAAAATCCCTGCCCATTTTTATGGTCAGGGATTTTTTAAAAGGTAATGACATCGTGAAAAAGACAAAAACAATATTTAATCTGTTACTAAGTCGGGTGGTTATTGTATCGTTGGGACTTTTGCTTCAGCTTGGCTGGTGGGTGCTTGTCTTTTTTTATCTTACCTCCATATCCAGCATTGTGTCTGGATTTGTGAAAGTACTAAGTCTGCTTATTGTGCTGTGGATTGTAAATAAGAGGATGAATCCGTCCTACAAGCTCCTCTGGACTATTCTGATTCTTGTGAGTCCAGTCTTTGGCGTGATGATTTATTTTCTTTTGGGGAAGTCCAGAATTGCCAAACAAATGCAGCGGGCATTTGAGGTGGTGATGAACAGGGAGAAACATTTGCTTCAGGAAAACGAGGAGACCAGAGAGCGACTGGATGCGTTGGATTATCAGGTTTCCAATCAATCCAGATATATCCGCGACCAGGCGGAGTATCCGGTCTGGGAGAATACTGCCTGCAAGTATTACAAAAATGGTGAGGAGATGTTCCATCCACTTCTGGAAGCTTTGCACAATGCCCAACATTTCATTTTCATGGAATATTTTATCATTGGTGAAGGTGTGATGTGGGGAGCGATTCTGGAGATTTTGGAAGCTAAAGCCAAGGAAGGCGTGGATGTGCGGTTGATCTATGATGACTGGGGATGCATTACAACGCTGCCTTATCATTTTTATAAAGATTTACAACAAAAGGGAATCCGATGTGCGGCTTTTAATCCCTATCGGCCCCTGATCAATGTCATCCTCAATAACCGGGATCACAGGAAAGTCTGTGTGGTGGACGGCTATGTGGGATTTACCGGAGGCATTAATCTGGCAGATGAGTACATCAACCGGAAAGTGCGTTTCGGATATTGGAAAGATACGGCTATCCGTCTGGAAGGAGAGGCTGTATGGAATCTGACAGTCATGTTTTTGCAAATGTGGACGGTGATTACGGGAATGAAGCTGAAGAAGGAGGACTTTGCCAGGTATCGTCCTCATCAGCACCATCCGGCTCCGTTTTTGGGAGAAGGTTATGTGCAGCCCTACTGCGACACACCGCTGGATGATGAGGTGGTGGGCGAAAGTGTCTATATGAACATGATCAATCGCTCCAGAAAATATGTGTATATCTGTACGCCTTACCTGATTATTGACAATGAGATGATGACCAGCCTCTGTCTTGCAGCCAAAAGCGGAGTGGATATTAAGATTATCACTCCAGGCATACCAGATAAAAAGATGGTATTTTTACTGACGCAATCTTATTATGAACAATTGATTGAAGCCGGAGTGGAGATTTATGAATATCAACCGGGCTTTGTCCATGCCAAGTCATTTGTCTGTGATGATGAACTGGCAGTGATTGGAACCATTAATATGGATTATCGCAGTCTGTATCTTCATTTTGAAGATGGTGTGTGGCTGTATCGAAATCCGGTGATTGCAGATATGAAACAGGATTATCTGGAAATGCTTCGGGAATGTAAGAAAATAGACTTGGAATTCTGCCGTAACCGCAACATGGTGGCACGGGGGTTTCAGGGAATATTGAGACTGTTGGCACCTATGCTGTAGAAAGGAGACTGCTATGTGGACACGACAGATATTGGGAGTAGATTCCTACCATATTATTCATTGGTTTCTTATCTATAGTGTATTGGGGTGGTGTGTAGAGTCAATTTATATGTCTTTTTGCAACAGACGGATTACAAATCGTGGATTTGCAACAGGTCCTTTCTGCCCGATATATGGCTTTGGGGCGTTAAGTGTATATTTTCTTCTGAGACCTTTTCAGGGGCATTATGCTGTGTTGTATATTTTTGGCGCTGTGATTGCAACCACGTTTGAATATCTGGTGGCTCGTCTGATGCAGTGGCTGTTTGGGCAGGTATGGTGGGATTATAATGATAAGCCTTTTAATTATCAGGGAATCCTCTGTCTGGAAAGCAGCATTGCCTGGGGATTTTATACGTTGTTTCTGTTTACATTTCTTCAGAGATTTGTGGAATTTGTGGTGGACAGTTATCCCATTGAACGGGGGATTTTTCTTGGAAAAATCGTGATTCTCGTGTCTTCTCTGGATATATGCCACAGCCTGTATGTGGAAAAAAGAGATGTCCTGCCATTCACTGTTGAGGATATTAAGGAGCTTCTGCTGTCTGGCGGCAGGAATTAAAAAATGTAGCTGAGTACGAAAGATTCGTCTCCGGCACAGCCCATAAAAAGGACTGTTCCGGAGATTTTTTGGTGCCATCAGCCCCAAAACACCTCGCGGGACAGTGGTGCGTGAACAGTAACCTGGACTGTGTCATCATATACAACTATTAAAACAGGTGTCTTGTCACCTGTAATTGAATGTGATATAATGGTCAGGATAAGCAAAAGGCAGCGCTAGTGTACTGTCTGGCCGAGAGGAATGGAAATGGAGGAAAAAGAGAAAATGGAAGAAAGGCTTGAAGAGAAAAAAGCAAGAATACAAGAACTGAAAAAAGAAAAAAATGCAGTGATCCTGGCCCATTACTATGTACCGGATGAAGTGCAGGAGATTGCTGATTATATTGGAGATTCTTATTATCTGAGCCAGTTGGCTACAAAAGTGGAGGCAAAAACAGTGGTGCTGTGCGGCGTATCCTTTATGGGCGAGAGTGCCAAGCTTTTGAACCCGGATAAGACAGTGTTGCTGCCGGATGAAGAGGCAGACTGTCCCATGGCACATATGTGCACAGTGGAGAAGATTGAGAAGGTGAGAGCAGAGTATCCGGATGTGGCAGTGGTATGTTATGTGAATTCCACTGCGGAGCTGAAGGCTCATTCTGATGTGTGTGTGACTTCCTCCAATGCTTTGAACATTGTGAAGGCTCTGCCGAATGAGCATATTTATTTTATCCCGGACGAAAATCTGGCGCGCTATGTAGCATCTCAGATACCCGAGAAGCACATTATTTTAAATGACGGCTATTGTCCTATTCATAAGGAAATCACAGTCAATGATGTGGCGGAGAAGAAAAAGGCATATCCTCAAGCGGAGGTGCTGGCCCATCCGGAATGTACTTGGGAGGTGCTGGCTCTTGCAGATTACATAGGAAGTACGTCAGGCATCCTTGCACATGCGGCTCAAAGTGATTGTCAGGAATTTATTGTTGCCACAGAGACCGGTGTATTCTATGAACTGAAAAAGAACAGCCCGGATAAAGTTTTTCATCCTGCAAGTGACGTTCAGCTTTGTCCCGGAATGAAAAAGGTTACGTTAGACAGGGTGATGGAAGCCCTTTTGCAGGGAAAGGACGAAGTGATTTTATCCGGGGAAATGATGAAGCTGGCAAATCGGCCTTTAAATAAAATGCTTGAGATGGCGCAGTAGGAGAGGAGATCCTGCAAATTATGAATGAGAAATATGATGTAATAATTGTTGGTACCGGTGTGGCAGGGTGCTTTAGTGCCCTGCATTTGCCCAGGGATAAGAAAATCCTAATGATTACCAAGGCAAAATTAGAGGAGAGTGATTCCTTTCTGGCCCAGGGCGGAATCTGTGTGCTGAAGGATGAGAATGATTATGACAGCTTTTTTGAGGATACCATGCGGGCTGGTCATTATGAAAACAGGAAAGAGTCGGTGGACATAATGATCCGTTCCTCCAGGGAGGTGATTCGTGAACTGATTGACTACGGGGTGGAGTTTAACCAGGAGCATGGAATCTATCAGTATACAAGAGAGGGAGCCCATTCCACCAACCGGATTATGTTCCATGAAGACATTACCGGTAAGGAAATTACGCAAAAACTATTGGCACAAGTAAAAAAATGCGATAATATAACCATAGAGGAAGAAACTACCATGATAGATATTCTGGAAAAAGACGGAGAATGCTTCGGTGTTCTCATAAGAACCAGAGACCATGAGTTGCTTCCCGTTCAGAGCCCGTATGTGATCTGGGCCTGCGGAGGCATTGGGGGAATCTACGAGCATTCCACCAATTTCCCTCATCTGACGGGAGATGCCCTGGTCATTGCACTTCGTCATGGAATTCAATTGAAAAATGTAAATTACGTACAGATTCATCCCACAACGCTGTATTCCAAAAGAAAGGGAAGAAGCTTTCTGATTTCGGAATCAGTGCGGGGGGAAGGCGCAAGACTATACAACAAAGACGGCGAACGTTTTGTCAATGAGCTGCTGCCCAGAGATGTGGTGACGAAAGCCATTTATCAGCAGATGGAACTGGATCATACCCCTCATGTATGGCTTTCTCTGGACTCTATCCAGAATATAGATGTGCGTAAACGCTTCCCCAACATTTACCAGCGTTGCCTGGAAGAAGGATATGATATCACATGAGAATGGATTCCAGTGGTACCAGCCCAGCATTACTTTATGGGCGGCGTGGATGTGGACAGGAACAGTAAGACTTCTATGAACCGTCTGTATGCAGCTGGGGAGACAAGCTGTAACGGGGTTCATGGAGCCAATCGTCTTGCCAGCAATTCTCTGCTGGAGAGTCTGGTGTTTGCCAAGAGGGCTGCAGGGGAAATCAGCAGTCTTATGGAACAGGAAAAGGTGAGCTTTCCGGATTTTTCAAACGGAGAGAAGTTGTGTTCCTGGTATGGAATTAACAAAAAAGAATATGGCGATGTAGCGTACTGCAATCGCCAAAATAAAGAAATGATATGGAACGAAATCAGAAAGGCGGAAAGCAATGAATCCAATCACAGACAAGTTAAATGTGGATAATTTAATTTTACAGGCGTTGAGAGAAGATATCTCCAGTGAGGATGTGACTACCAATTCCGTAATGAGAGGCTATCAGAAGGGTACTGCCCAGCTTATCTGCAAGCAGGATGGAATTGTGGCAGGTATGGACGTATTTCGCAGAGTGTTTGAACTTTTGGATGAGAATACAGAAGTGAAGATTTATGTGAAGGATGGAGAAGAGGTAAATTCTGGCCAGATTATGGCAGATGTCACCGGAGACATCCGTGTTTTGTTGTCAGGAGAGAGGACTGCGTTGAATTATCTGCAGCGCATGAGCGGTATCGCCACCTACACCAACAGTGTGGCATCTCTGCTAAAGGGCAGTAAGACTAAGCTTTTGGACACCAGAAAGACCACACCGAATATGCGTATCTTCGAAAAATATGCAGTTCGTGCAGGCGGCGGTTATAACCATAGATATAATCTTTCAGACGGCGTGCTGATCAAAGACAATCACATCGGCGCTGCTGGCGGTGTAAAGGAAGCCATTCAGATGGCAAAAGAATATGCTCCTTTTGTCCGCAAAATTGAAGTGGAAGTGGAAAATCTTGAGATGGTCCGGGAAGCTGTGGAGGCAGGAGCAGATATCATTATGCTGGATAATATGACTCCTGAAATGATGAAACAGGCAGTTGAGATGATTGGGGGAAAAGCTGAGACAGAATGTTCTGGCAATGTCACCAGAGAAAATATTCAGAATATCATTGATATCGGAGTAGATTATGTTTCCAGTGGCGCCTTGACTCATTCTGCGCCGATTTTGGACATTTCTCTGAAGAATCTTCATGCGATTTAAGGGATCTTTTTGTACAGGGCAAGGAGGAATGCAAAAGTTATGACAGGGGAAGAAAGGCGACAGGAAATTCTAAATACTATTATGACATCCGGGCACCCCATATCCGGAAGGACATTGGCAGCTCAGTATCATGTCAGCCGTCAGGTGATCGTTCAGGATGTGGCACTGCTGCGGGCAGGCAATTACGAGATTATGTCCACGCCCAGAGGGTATATCTTTCATCATTCCCCCAAAGTGCAGCGAGTCATTACCGTATGTCATACGGATGAACAGATTGAAGATGAGCTGAACACCGTGGTGGATATGGGAGGACGGGTGCTGGATGTATTTGTCAATCATGAGGTTTACGGAAATCTGCGGGCCCAATTGTCTGTTTTTTCCAGAAGGAATGTGAAAGAACTTCAAAAAAGTCTGGAAAGTGGTGAATCCATGCCTCTTAAAAATCTCACCTCTGGCGTCCACTGTCATACCATTGAGGCGGACAGTGAGGGGATTTTGGATCTGATCATTGAGGAGTTGAAAGTGAAGAACTATTATCTTCACGATGGTGAATAATCAGGAAGATTTTATACTGCGGAATACAAAGTGTTTCTATTCCGCAGTATTTTTTGTTTCCAAGCATGCACCACAGGTTTGTCGGCTTTCTGAATAAAAGGGAATATTCCCGGCGGCTGGTGATTACAATAAAGTAGAATGTTTGAAATATGGGAGTGTATCAATTGTACAGAAAAATCTGTTGTTGGATGTTGGTGTGTTACATAAGTATGATGACTCTGTTTCAGATTACCTATGCCGAGGGGGATGAGCTGATTGTGTCGCCTCACGGTGTACTCATGGAGGCAACCACCGGAGAGATCATCTACGAGAAAGGGAAGGACGAACGAAAAAGCCCTGCCAGTATTACAAAGATTATGACACTTCTTTTGATTTTTGATGAGTTGGAGAAGGGGAATCTTTCTCTGGAGGATGAGGTCACCACCAGTGCCTATGCCAAGTCCATGGGCGGTTCCCAGGTATTTCTGGAAGAAGGCGAAAAACAGACGGTGGAGACAATGATCAAATGTATTGTCATCGCCTCCGGTAATGATGCCAGCGTTGCCATGGCTGAGCATATTGCAGGGAGTGAAGGAGAATTTGTCAAGCGGATGAATGAGAAAGCCAGGGAGCTGGGGATGGCAGATACCAATTTTGAAGACTGCTGCGGTCTTACGGATTCTTCCAACCATTATACTACAGCCAATGATGTGGCTTTGATGTCCAGAGAGCTGATTACCAAACATCCTAAGATTCTTGAATATTCCTCAATCTGGATGGAGGATATTACCCACGTGACTGCCAAAGGCAGCAGTCCCTTTACCCTGAGTAACACCAACAAATTGCTGAGAAGCTTTGATGGCTGCGTTGGTTTGAAGACAGGAAGCACCAGCGTGGCAAAATACTGTGTTTCCGCTGTGGCGGTCAGAGACGATGTCATGTTGATTTCTGTAGTCATGACAGCTCCGGATTACAAAGTGCGGTTTAAAGATGCCGCTGCCATGTTAAATTACGGTTTTGGAAAATGCAGCATTTATGTGGATGAAAATCAGGAAAAACTGCCATCTCTGCCCCTGCGCGGTTCTGTGGAAAAAACAGTGCCCTGTGAATATCAGGGAGAGTTTCGCCATTTGGATACCCAGGGAAATGTACTGGAAGGCGTAGAAAAGAAGATCAAACTCCCCAAGGAAGTAAAAGCTCCTGTAAAGAAAGGCGAAAAGGCAGGAGAGGTTGTCTACTACTGGAATGACAGGGAAATTGGAAAAGTGGATATCATTTTTTCTCAAAATGCCGAGAAGGCTTCTTATCTGGATTATTTAAAGGAACTTTATACAAAGCAATTTCTAATTACAAAGGAAGTGTAATGAGTGATGAGAGAACTTTACCTTTTTGGCAATTTGTGATATAACTGTATGTGGGGAATACTAAGAAAGTATAGAGGAGAAGTGAATGAAAGAAATCAGAACAGAAGATGCAGTTGGTCAGGTATTATGCCATGACATTACTCAGATTATTAAAGATGAGGTAAAAGGAGTACTGTTTAAAAAAGGTCATATTGTAAGGGAGGAAGACATTCCGGCTTTGCTTTCTGTGGGAAAAGAGCATCTCTATGTCTGGGAGAAGAAGGAAGGGATCCTTCATGAGAACGAGGGGGCTGAGATTTTATATCAGATTTGTGCCGGTGAGGGCATGAGAGGAACTGAGATTAAGGAAGGTAAAAAGGAGCTGATTGCAGACAGAGATGGTCTTTTGAAGATTCGTCGGGATGTCCTGGTGAAGGTAAACAGCTTAGGGGAGATGCTGATTGGCTCCCGACACGCAGATACGGTTGTCCGTGAAGGAGACAAAATTGCAGGCACCCGTATCATTCCTCTGGTAATTGAGGAGGAGAAAATGAACCGGGCCAAAGAGGCAGCCGGTGAGGAGCCGATTTTCACTATTTTGCCATTTCAGTACAAGAAAGTGGGCATTGTTACCACTGGAAGTGAGATCAAGAAAGGGCTGATCAAAGATACATTCACTCCAGTGTTGAGAGAAAAGCTGGCAGAGTTCCCTACAGAAGTGATGGGGCAGGCGATTCCGGGAGATGTGAAAGAGGATATCACAAAGGCTATTGAGGATTTCATTGTCCGGGGCGCAGATATGGTTCTTTGCAGCGGCGGAATGAGTGTAGACCCGGATGACAGAACACCGGGAGCCATTGGAGCTACAGGAGCCAGAGTTGTTACTTACGGAGCACCGGTGTTGCCGGGAGCCATGATGATGGTATCTTACTATGAGAAAGATGGAAAATCCATTCCTATCGTAGGACTGCCAGGCTGTGTCATGTACGCAAAGAGAACCATTTTTGATTTACTCCTGCCTCGTCTGATGGCAGATGACATCGTCACAAAAGAAGAAATTGCCCAGTTGGGAGAGGGTGGTCTGTGTCTGAATTGTGATGTATGTACGTACCCCAATTGCGGATTTGGAAAATAGAGGTGCATATGAAGCAATTTCGGCTGAAAAGTTACGATATTGAGAGTAGTAAAATAACAGCCAGGGAAGTCCGTCTGCATTTCCTCAGTGATTTGCACGGACTTTCTTTCGGCACGGACAACAGCTTCCTTTTGGAGGTGATGAAACAGCGGAGGCCGGATCTGGTACTGATCGGCGGAGATATGGTGGTTGGAAGTGATTCCGGAACCTGGTCGGCAGTGGAACGGTTTCTTGAGAAGCTGGGGAGAGAATTTCCGGTGTACTATGCCCTTGGCAATCATGAGCAGAGAAGAATCGGAGATTGGAATCTGTGTGAGCACACTCCCTGGGAGCAAGAGCTATTAGGTTGTCTCAGAGAAAATACGATTCTGCTTGATAATAAGAGTGTATCCTGTCGGGTGAAGGGTAATTCCCTGTGGATTCATGGCCTGTCTCTGGAAAAGGAATATTACAGCAAACCTTTTCCCACCAGGCTGACAGTGGGACATATGAAAGAACTTTTGGGTCCCTGTTATCCCAAAGAGGCATTTCACATTCTTATGGCCCATAATCCCTGTCATGGCAAGGCATATTTTCAGTGGGGAGGCGACCTGACATTGTCGGGACATTATCATGGAGGCGTGGTACGCTTCCATGAGAGGTGGGGACTGGTTTCTACACATTTTCGCCTGTTTCCGCCCTATTGCTGCGGTATGTTTGTAAAAGACGAACAAAATATGATCGTCAGTGCCGGACTGGGAGAGCATACCGTTCGTGTCAGAATCCACAATCCCCGGGAATTGATTGAGGTTCGGCTGCATCCCCGCAAAGATTGAATTTAAGAACAAAGGATAGAGAGGATCAGGTATGGCAATTCCTGTTAAGCTGCCGGTTTTTGAGGGACCTCTGGACCTGCTGCTGCATTTAATAGACAAGAATAAAATAGATATCTATGACATCCCCATTGTGGAGATTACGGAGCAGTATATGGACTATATTCACCAGATGGAAGAGGAAAATCTGAGTATTATGAGTGAGTTTATGGTTATGGCTGCAACCCTCATCAATATCAAATGTAAGATGCTGCTGCCCAAGGAAGTAAACGAGGAAGGTGAAGAGGAAGATCCGAGAGCAGAGCTGGTGGAACAGCTTCTGGAATACAAGATGTATAAAAATCTGTCCTATGAGCTGCGGGATAGAATGTCTGACGCAGAAAAATCTATGTACAAATCTCCGACTGTGCCAAGGGAAGTGTTGTGCTACCGGGAGCCGTTGGATCCCCAGGAGCTTCTGGCGGGGATTACGCTGGAGAAGCTCAACGATATTTTTCAGTCTATTTTGAGACGTCAGGAGAATAAGCTGGATCCCATTCGAAGTAAATTTGGCAAGATTGAGCAGGAAGAGGTCAGCCTTCCGGAGAAAATGGATGATGTAAGAGCTTATGCCAGAGAACATCCGCGTTTCAGCTTCCGTAATCTGTTGAAGAAGCAATGCAGCAGGACACAGATTGTGGTTACCTTTCTGGCAATTCTGGAGCTGATGAAGACGGGAGATATTGTGATTTACCAGGAGAATTTGTTTGATGATATTCAGATTGAAGTAGTACATGAGGAACAAACGTGAACATGAAAGAATTAGAAGCAGCGATTGAAGCAATACTTTTTACTATGGGAGATTCTGTCGAGGTGGCACAGATTGCCAAAGCCATTGAACAGGACATTCCCACTACCAGAAAGATCCTGCATAATATGATGGACCGATACAACAAAAAGGTTGGAGGGATTACCATCATTGAACTGGAGGATTCCTTTCAGATGTGTACCAAAAAGCAATATTATGAATATTTAATCCGTATCGCCATGCAGCCGAAGAAAGCGATCCTTACGGATGTGATGCTGGAGACCTTATCCATCATTGCCTACAAGCAGCCGGTGACAAAGATCGAGGTTGAGAAAATCCGCGGAGTGAAAAGTGATCATGCGGTAAATAAGCTGGTGGAATACAATCTGGTTAAAGAGTTAGGCCGGCTGGATGCCCCGGGCCGCCCTATTTTGTTTGGAACCACAGAGGAATTTTTGCGGGCTTTCGGAGTACAGGCCTTGGACGAGCTTCCCATATTAAGTCCTGTCCAGTTGGAGGATTTTAAGGCAGAAGCAGAAGAGGAAGTTCAGTTGAGATTGAATATATAGGGGAAAGAGAGGAAGAATCATGCCTACAACGTATGCACACGATGCCTTTGGCAGGAAGGTCCTTGACCAGCTGCCGGAGAAAATGCAGGAGAAGATTCGGGAACATATACAGTTATTCCGTATCGGATTGCACGGACCGGATATTTTGTTTTATTATGGTCTGAATAAAAACTATGTGAATCAGACAGGCGTACGCCTCCATGGTGAAATTGCGTATCCGTTTTTTGAGAAAGGACTAAATCGTGCCAGAGAAGAGCAGGATGAAGCTTTGTTGGTATATCTGCTTGGATTTGCCTGTCATTATATGCTGGACAGCACCTGCCATCCATATATTTATCACATTGAAGATCAAGTGTCCCACACAGTGATCGAGAAGGAGATGGATCGCAGGCTGATGCAGAGGGACGGACGGAATGCCCTTACCTATTTCCCGGCAAAAGGGATTCATCCCTCCATGGAAAATGCCAGGGTGATTCAGAAAGTATTGTCGGAGATATCTGTGGAAGATATTGTGAAAACACTGAAGGGAATGCGCCGTTATACAGGAATGATGGTCTATGGAGACGGAAAGAGAAGGAAGATTTTGATGCCTCTGCTGGGACTTGCAGGGCAGGAAAAAACACTGGGAGAACATCTGATGACAAAAGATGCAGATACAAACTGCACAGTTTATCTGGATGTTTTGGATGAGTTGTATCAGAGAGCGCTGGAGGATACGCCCTCCATTCTTGAGCTGGTGTACCGTTGTGGAGTCGCTCAGGAAGACTGCAGCCAGGAGGACAGACTCCCTGAGAGATTTCGCAGAACTTATGAAGGATAGTCTTACTTACAGTAATCCAGCGCAAATTGCGCATACAGTGCGGCTCCCCGCTTCAGGGCTGCTTCATCCACGGTGAATTTATCATTGTGGTTGGGGTAGACAGCACCGCATTGAGGATTTATGGCACCCAGATAGCCATAATAGCCGGGTACTTTCCCTGCAAATCTGGAAAAATCATCGGAGCTCATAAGTGGCTCCATTTTTTTTATGCAATTTTCTCCATAGAGCTTTTGGGCAGCAGCTTCCACCAGCTTATTGAGCTTATCGTGTTCGTTGATAATGGCTGGGAAGCAGTGCTGATAGGAAAATTCAGCAGTGCAGCCCAGCGCGGCAGCCGTACCCTCGGCAATCTGGCGGAGTTCTTGCTCCAGAGTGCCCTGAATTTCTCTGGAATAAGTTCTTGTTGTTCCCTCCAGAACTACTTTGTTGGCAAGAATATTAAAGGCTTCTCCACCGTGGATGGTTCCCACAGTAACTACCAGAGCATTTTGGGGATCGTTTCGTCTGCTGACGAAGGTCTGTAGATTCATGATTACAGAAGCGGCAGCCACAATGGCGTCATTGCCCAGATGTGGGGCAGAACCATGGGCGCTGCGACCTCGGATTGTGATCTGAAAATTGTCACAGGAGGCCATGCAGCCACCGCTGTGCAGGGCAAAATAGGGAGACTCCAGAGTGCCCCAGATGTGGAGCCCTAAAATGGCATCAACTCCATCCAGATATCCTTGCTCCACATAATAGGTGGAACCATGGCAGGATTCTTCTGCGGCCTGGAAAAGCAGTTTTACCGTCCCCTGTAATTCTTCACGTTTTTCCATTAAAATTTTTGCTGCTCCTAAAAGCATGGAGATGTGGCAGTCGTGACCGCAGGCGTGCATGACTCCTGGATTTTGAGAGGCAAAGGGCAGGTCGGTGTGCTCCTCCACGGGAAGTGCGTCAATATCTGCCCGAAGCATGACAGAGGGACCTGGCTTGCTGCCTTCGATGGTTCCGATGAGGCCGTAGTAGTCCTCAAAATCAGTGACACAAATCCCCATGTCTGTCAATTGTTTTTTGATGGCAGCGGTAGTTCCTTTCTCCTGAAAAGGCAGTTCGGGGTACTGGTGAAAATATCTTCTCTGTTCGATGATGTAGGATTCGTAAGCTTCCGCCAGGTCTTTTACACTGGTGGTCTGTTGTATTTGTTTCATAATCGTTTCTCCTGTAATTAGAGTGTGTTTGAAAATTGCTTTCTGCAAGACGTATTCCTAAAATAAGGGAGGCGTAGGGAGGCTACGCTGACCGAATTTGGGGCAAATAGGCCGCAAAGTTGGGAATGCAGATTGCGGGAATGAATTTTCAAACACGCCCGGGCATTCTTTTTTAGGATTATTATAGCACAGAAACATATTTTAGGGGAAAAATTCATACATAAGATATCATGTGAATGCGATCATATACCAATGGAACGAAAGGAGCGGTTGTATGGAAAAGGCGGCTGAAAAATTATGGGTATTTTTATTCTGTGTCAGTATACTTACAACAACAATGCAGTGCAGTTCGAGCGTTGTATATGCCCAGGAATTTACAGGTAATTTATATGCCCGGAGTGCCGTATTAATGGATGGAGATTCCGGCCGGGTGCTCTATGGCAAGGATGCCTACAAACAGATGCCCATGGCCAGCACCACCAAAGTGATGACCTGCATTGTAACTTTGGAACATGCCAGCGAGGATGAGGTTGTGGAGGTTTCCGCCAATGCGGCAGCTCAGCCTGATGTGCAGTTAAATATGCAGACCGGAGAGAAGTACTATTTAAAGGACCTTTTATATTCCTTGATGCTCAAAAGTCATAATGATTCCGCTGTGGCCATTGCAGAGCATGTGGGAGGAAGCGTAGAGGGATTTGCCAAAATGATGAATCAAAAGGCGTTGGAGCTGGGCTGCAAAGATACCCATTTTGTCACGCCCAATGGGTTGGATGCAGAGGATGAAGGAGGTGTCCATTCTACCACAGCCAGAGACCTGGCAACGATTATGCGTTACGCCATCGAAAATCCCCGCTTTTTGTCTATCACTCAGACACCGGACTACAGTTTTTCTGATCTGGATGAGAAACGAATCTTCGTGTTACATAATACGAATGCACTGCTGGGAAACATGGAAGGGCTGTTATCCGGAAAAACAGGCTTTACCGGAAATGCCGGTTATTGTTATGTATGTGCTGTGAAACGGGATGAGAGAACCTTTGTGATTGCACTTTTGGCTTGCGGATGGCCAAACAATAAAACCTACAAATGGGAGGATACCAGAAAGCTGGCAGACTACGCCTTTGAACAATACCATTACCGGGATATCTGGCAGGAAAAAACCTTTGGAGCGATTCCTGTTCAGGATGGAATTCCTTTGAATGATAATCTCTATGATACTGCCTATACTAATGTGAAGGTCTTAGGTGCTCAGGAGCAAAAAAAACGGCTCCTTATGAGAGAGGACGAAAAAATTGAAGTAAAGGAAAATCTTACTGACAGGCTTACTGCGCCGGTCCATGAAGGGGATGTGGCAGGTAACGTGGTTTATACACTTTTGGGAGAAGAAATCTGTAATTACCCTATTATCCTGCAGAATACCATTGAAAAGCGCAATTATAGTTGGTGCATCCAAAAACTGCTGGAAAAATTTCTGCTTGCCTGAAGAAATTGGCGCTAAGTATAAGTTAAATTTTTGACAAATCCTCAAGAAAAGGTTGAAAGAAGCCCGAAAACACGTTATAATTACAATTGGCGTAAATTCTGTTGTAATTTATGATTTTTATAGAAAAATGGAGGGCTGAAAGAATGAGTAATGCAACACAAAGCATGGCAAGCAAAAGAATTGATTCTTTGCTTGACGCGAACAGTTTTGTTGAAATCGGCGGAAGTGTAACTGCAAGAAGCACAGATTTTAACTTAACTGCGAATGACACACCATCCGATGGTGTCATTACCGGATATGGTGTCATTGATGGTAATCTGGTGTATGTATACAGCCAGGATGTTTCCGTTATGAACGGTACAGTCGGCGAAATGCATGCCAAGAAAATCTCCAATCTGTATGATTTGGCAATGAAGACAGGAGCACCTGTAATTGGGCTTTTGGATTGTGCCGGCATTCGTCTGCAGGAGGCAACTGATGCGTTAAACGCGTTCGGAGAGATTTATCTGAAGCAGACAATGGCTTCCGGTGTAATTCCCCAGATCACTGGTATTTTCGGAACCTGCGGCGGCGGTCTGGCTATGATCCCGGCATTGACAGATTTTACATTTATGGCTGATGAGAAAGCAAAGCTGTTTGTGAATTCTCCAAATGCGTTAGCTGGCAACACAAAAGAAAAATGCGATACTTCCAGCGCCCAGTATCAGAGCGAAGAGACTGGGCTGATTGACGGTGTGGGAAGCGAAGCAGACATTTTGGCTCAGATGAGAGCACTGGTATCGATCCTTCCTGCCAACAATGAGGATGATATGTCCTATGACGAGTGCACAGATGATCTGAACCGCGTATGCCCCGATCTTGCCAACTGTGCAGGTGACACAGCGATTGCATTGTCCAGAATCGCTGACAACCAGGCATTTTTCGAAGTAAAAGCTGCTTACGGCAAAGACGTAGTGACTGGATTTATCAAGTTGAACGGAACAACAGTAGGTTGTGTAGCCAACAGAAATGAAATTTATGTGGATGGCGAGAAGGTAGAAGCCTTTGACGGAACAATTTCCGCAAGAGGGGCTAACAAAGCAGCTGAACTGGTAAATTTCTGTGATGCTTTCAGCATTCCTGTATTAACTCTGACAAATGTAACAGGATTCAAAGCAAGCAAATGTTCTGAAAAATATATGGCAAAAGCCATCGGTTCTCTGACATACGCATTCGCAAATGCAACAGTACCGAAGGTAAACGTAATTGTAGGCAAAGCTTACGGCAGTGCTTACGTGGCAATGAACAGCAAAGCTATCGGCGCGGATATGGTATATGCATGGCCAACAGCTGAGGTTGGAATGATGGATGCTGCTATGGCAGCTAAGATTATGTATCCGGATGCTGCTGCCGGTGAGCAGAAAGAAAAAGCAGCTGAGTATGCAGCACTTCAGTCCAGCGTAGCTTCTGCAGCACGCAGAGGATATGTGGACACCATTATCGAAGCAGCCGACACAAGAAAGTATGTGATTGGTGCATTCGAAATGTTATTCACAAAGAGAGAAGACCGTCCCAGCAAAAAACATGGAACAGTCTAAATGAGAGGTGAGCATATGAAGCAGACATTGAAGAAATTTATGTCCATTGCTTTCATGATGATTTGCGTCCTTGCATTCACCGCCTGCGGTGCTTCTGCAGAGACAGAAGATAATGGCGTTGATGAAACCTTAAGTGCGAACATGATCACCACTGCAGAAGGATTATCCGAAGCAATTGTGGCATTGTCTGATGAGGACATCGCATCTTATAAGGAATCCGGTGATGCATTTACCGAATTAGCCATGGAAGCATGGGAGACCAATAGAGACGAGTTAGGTGAATTTAAAAGTATGGGCAGCGCTGTAGCTGAAGAAATCACAGAAGGATATTCTGTAACAGTGCCGATGGAATTCTCCCTGAGAAACGGTGAGTTAATATATACCTTTGATGAGGAAGGAATGCCAACTGGTCTGGCTGTCAATCCGGAATATACACTGGCTGAGAATATGAAACGTGCCGGCATGAACACTCTGATGGGTGTAGGTATCGTATTTGTCATGCTGATATTCCTGAGCTTTTTGATTTCTCTGTTTAAGTTTATTCCAGCTCTGGAAGCAAAAATGACAAAGAAAGAAGAGAAAGCACCAGCAGCGCCTGCCAAGAAGGCAGCAGCACCTGCTCCTGCACCGGCAGCTCCTGTAGTTCAGGAGACAGATGATTCTGAGTTAGTTGCTGTTATTGCTGCAGCAATCGCAGCAGCTGAAGGAACAACCACAGACGGATTCGTGGTACGTTCTATCAAAAAAGTGAACCGCAAAAAATGGTAAAAAGCTTAGTCGTAGGAGGATTTTAAAATGAAGAGTTATACAATTACCGTTAATGGAACTGCATATAACGTAACCGTTGAGGAAGGCACAGGCGCAGCACCAGCAGCAGCTCCCGTGGCAGCACCAGTAGCAGCACCGGCAGCTCCGGCTCCGGCAGCAGCACCAGCAGCAAACGCAGGTGCAGGCAGCGTTGAGATTACTGCTTCTGTACCTGGTAAAGTATTCAAAGTTGAGGCATCTGTAGGACAGGCTGTAAAAGCCGGTGACAGCATTGTAATTCTGGAATCCATGAAAATGGAGATCCCTGTTGTTGCTCCACAGGACGGAACTGTGGCAAGCATTGATGTTGCAGTTGGCGATGCAGTGGAAAATGGAGATACTTTAGCAACTATGAACTAAAACAGGAGGTAGTCAAATGTCTTATGTAACTGATACATTGTCTAACCTGCTCCAACAAACTGCATTCTTCAATCTGACATGGGGAAACTACCTCATGATTTTAGTGGCACTGGTATTCCTGTATCTGGCAATCAGACATGGATTTGAGCCGCTTTTGCTGGTACCGATTGCTTTTGGTATGCTGTTGGTTAATATTTATCCCGACATCATGCTTCGAATTGAAGATTCTTCCAACGGAGTGGGAGGACTTTTACATTATTTCTATTTATTGGATGAGTGGAGTATCCTGCCTTCCCTGATCTTCATGGGTGTAGGTGCCATGACCGACTTCGGTCCGCTTATCGCCAATCCTATGAGTTTCCTTCTGGGTGCGGCTGCACAGCTTGGTATCTACTGTGCATATTTCCTGGCGATTTTGCTGGGATTCAACGGAAAAGCTGCAGCAGCTATTTCCATCATCGGTGGTGCGGACGGCCCGACCTCCATCTTCCTTGCTGGTAAGCTGGGACAGACTTCCCTTATGGGACCCATTGCCGTGGCAGCATATTCTTATATGTCACTGGTGCCGATCATTCAGCCGCCTATTATGAAACTGTTCACAACAGAACAGGAAAGAAAGATTAAGATGGAGCAGCTTCGTCCTGTATCCAAGTTAGAGAAAATCTTATTCCCAATTGTTATCACTATTGTAGTATGTTTGATTCTGCCAACAACAGCTCCTCTGGTAGGTATGCTGATGCTTGGTAATCTGTTCAGAGAGTCTGGTGTGGTTGGCCAGTTGACTGAGACTGCATCCAATGCTCTGATGTATATTGTAGTTATTCTGCTGGGAACTTCCGTAGGTGCTTCCACAAGTGCTGAGAACTTCCTGAACATGGATACTATCAAAATCGTTATCTTAGGTCTGGTTGCCTTTGCTGTAGGTACAGCAGGCGGTGTGCTGTTTGGTAAGATTATGTGTAAAGCCACTGGCGGAAGAATCAATCCTTTGATTGGTTCTGCAGGTGTATCTGCCGTTCCTATGGCTGCCCGTGTATCCCAGAAAGTGGGTGCTGAGGCTGATCCTACCAACTTCCTGCTGATGCACGCAATGGGACCAAACGTAGCCGGCGTTATCGGTACTGCAGTCGCAGCCGGTACTTTCATGGCTATCTTCGGAGTATAATAAGGAGGAAAATAAATGTCAGAAGCAGTTAAAAAACCAATTAAAATTACTGAGACAATTCTGCGTGACGCTCACCAGTCTCTGATTGCCACTCGTATGACAACAGAGCAGATGCTGCCGATCGTAGAGAAAATGGATAAAGTCGGCTATCATTCTGTAGAGTGCTGGGGCGGAGCTACCTTCGATGCTTCTCTTCGTTTCCTGAAGGAAGATCCATGGGACAGACTTCGTAAATTCCGTGATGGATTTAAGAACACAAAATTACAGATGTTATTCCGTGGACAGAACATTCTGGGATATCGTCCATACGCAGATGATGTGGTTGAGTACTTTGTACAGAAATCCATCGCCAATGGTATTGATATCATTCGTATCTTCGACTGCTTAAACGACCTGCGCAACCTGCAGACAGCCGTAACAGCAGCCAACAAAGAGAAAGGACATGCACAGGTTGCACTGTCTTATACTTTGGGAGAAGCATATACACTGGAATACTGGACAGATATTGCAAAACGTATCGAAGAGATGGGTGCAAACTCCATCTGTATCAAAGATATGGCAGGTCTTCTGCTTCCATATCAGGCAACTGAGCTGATTGAGGCTCTGAAGGAAGCGGTAAGTCTTCCAATTCAGCTTCATACACATTACACCTCTGGTGTTGCTTCCATGACTTACATGAAAGCTGTTGAAGCAGGTGTGGACGTAATCGATACTGCTATGTCTCCATTTGCACTGGGCACTTCCCAGCCTGCAACAGAGGTTATGGTTGAGACCTTCAAGGGAACTCCTTATGATACAGGATTTGATCAGAATCTGCTGGCTGAGATTGCTGATTACTTCAGACCGATTCGCGATGACGCTTTAGACAGCGGTCTGCTGAATCCGAAGAACATGGGTGTTAACATTAAGACTCTGCTGTATCAGGTGCCAGGAGGTATGCTTTCCAACCTGACTTCTCAGCTGAAAGAGCAGCATGCAGAGGATAAATACTACGAAGTACTGGAAGAGGTTCCAAAGGTACGTCAGGATCTTGGAGAGTGCCCACTGGTAACTCCTTCTTCTCAAATCGTAGGTACACAGGCTGTATTTAATGTGCTGATGGGCGAGCGTTACAAGATGGTAACCAAAGAGACTAAAGACGTGTTAAGCGGCAAATACGGCGCTACAGTTAAGCCATTTAATCCGGAAGTGCAGAAGAAATGTATCGGTGACGCCGAGCCGATTACCTGCCGTTATGCAGATTTGATTCCGGATGAGCTGGAAACTCTGGAGAAGGAAGTTGCTTCCTACAAAGAGCAGGATGAGGATGTATTGACTTATGCTCTGTTCCCACAGGTAGCTATGGATTTCTTCAAATACAGAGATGCCCAGAAAACAAAAGTAGATGCCACAGTAGCGGATACTGAGAACGGAGCATATCCGGTATAATAACAGCTAAAACCATACACTAAATAAAAAGCCGGAATCTGTGAAAGTATGAATGAAATTTCACGGATTCCGGCTATTAGCTGCCAATCGAAGCAAATACATAAAATGAGAAAAGTCCGGTGATGGCCGGATTTTTTTATATGGGAACAATATGCTTCTGGGAACGGAGTGAACAGTAACTACCAATATAGGCTGAGTCAAGTTCTTTTGGAGAGATAGTTGCT
>CAMQZX010000024.1 GCA_947039785.1 uncultured Lachnospiraceae bacterium
ATCTACACTTCTAGCTTCGTCGGCAGCGTCAGATGTGTATAAGAGACAGATGTCGAAAGGATTAGAATAAAAATATATGGACAAGATTAAATTTATAGAGAATGATGGAACAGAAGTGGAGTTCTTCGTGGAGGAGCAGGCCAGAATTGGCGGAAGAACTTATCTTTTGGTGTCTGAATCACAGGACGATGAGGCAGAGGCCTATATTATGAAAGATGTTTCTGAGGATACGGATCCGGAGGCATGCTATGAATTTGTAGAAGATGAGCTGGAACTGGATGCAGTGACCAGCGTATTTCAGCAGATGCTGGATGAGATTGACATTGTTTGATTTAACTTATCAGGGAAGTCCCCCGTTTCTATGTGTCAGAGACATAAGTGGCGGGGTAAGGAGAACTTGTCTGGCTATTAAAAACGAGATGATAAAGTGAGAATACTCACTTTGATATAATAAGCACGTTATTCGAAACAAAAGAGGTGAGGACAGAAGATGGATAGAGAGCACTTTGCTGCTTTGCTGAAAAGTAAAGGATTGAAGGTTACAAATCAAAGAATCGGAGTGTTGGATGTACTTTCTAAGTCAAAGGATCACCATCTGACTGCAGAAGAAATTTATGATTTGGTTCGTCTGGATTATCCGGATATAGGATTGGCAACCGTATACAGAACTGTGCAGTTGCTGTTGGAATTGGGGCTGATTGATCGAATTAATCTGGATGATGGCTGCGCAAGATATGAAATCAGCAGTAAAACCACAGAGAACCAACATCATCATCATCATTTGATATGCCTGTCTTGTGGGAAAGTTTTCTCGTTTGAGGAGGATTTTCTGGAGAGATTGGAAGGACATATACAGGAGTCCATGGGATTTCGGGTGACGGATCATGAGGTGAAGCTTTATGGATACTGTAAAGAGTGCCAGGAAAGGAGACAGGAATGAGAATAATGTGCCAACTAAAATGGAGGTGCAAGATTGAAAGGAGAAAACAACACAAATCATCAAACACAGGAAAGTAAAAAATCTGGAAACGGAACTAAAAACCAGAAAGGGCAGACAAAAAATGCAGGCCGTTTAGGCGGTAAGAATTACGGAAAGCAGAGCGGGAAAAATAATAAGCCTTCCGGTAAGGATTCCGCTAAAAATACAGAGAAATCAGCAGCCAAAGCTATTTCCAAGCCAGTAAAAAATTCTTCCAAGAAAGGGAAGAAATCCGGTTCTAAATTGAGAGTGATTCCTCTTGGTGGACTGGAACAGATTGGAATGAATATCACTGCCTTTGAGTATGAAGACAGCATTGTGGTGGTAGACTGTGGATTGTCATTTCCAGAGGATGACATGCTGGGCATCGACCTGGTTATTCCGGATGTCACTTATTTGAAGGAGAATATCTCCAAGGTAAAGGGATTTGTGATCACCCATGGACATGAGGATCATATCGGTGCACTGCCTTATATATTAAAAGATATCAACGTGCCAATTTACGCTACAAAGTTGACAATTGGCCTGATAGAGAATAAATTAAAGGAGCACAACCTGCTTCGAAACACCAAGAGAAAAGTGGTAAGATTCGGACAGGTCATTAATCTGGGAGATTTCTCTATTGAGTTTATCAAGACCAATCACAGTATTCAGGATGCATCGGCTCTTGCCATTTATTCACCGGCGGGAATTGTGGTCCACACAGGAGACTTTAAGGTGGATTACACACCGGTGTTCGGCGATGCCATAGATCTGCAGAGATTTGCCGAAATCGGACGCAAAGGAGTGCTGGCTGTGATGTGCGACAGTACCAATGCGGAGCGCCCTGGTTTTACCATGTCTGAGCGTACGGTGGGTAAGGTATTTGACAACATTTTCAACGAACACAAAAATACCCGTATTATTATAGCAACCTTTGCTTCCAATGTGGACCGTGTACAGCAGATTATTAATTCTGCCTACAAATACGGCAGGAAGGTGGCGGTGGAAGGAAGAAGTATGGTCAATGTCATCGGTACTGCTTCTGAGCTGGGATACCTGAAGATACCGGATAATACGCTGATTGAAATTGACGAGGTGCGCAATTATCCCGATGACAAGGTGGTTCTGATTACCACAGGAAGTCAGGGTGAGTCCATGGCGGCTCTGTCCCGTATGGCGGCAAGTATTCACCGTAAGATTACCATTAAGCCGGGAGATACCATTATCTTCAGTTCCAACCCCATACCGGGCAATGAGAAGGCGGTATCCAAGGTAATTAATGAGTTGTCCATGAAAGGTGCAGATGTAATTTTCCAGGATGCTCATGTATCAGGACATGCATGTCAGGAGGAAATCAAGCTGATTTATTCTCTGGTGCATCCTAAATATGCCATCCCCGTCCACGGTGAGTACCGTCATCTGAAAGCACATGCTCAGGTGGTGGAAAGTCTTGGAATCAGCAAGGAGAATATTTTCATCCTTACTTCAGGAGATGTGTTGGAAATGGATGAAAACAGCGCTGAGGTAACGGAGAGAGTTCCGGTGGGAGCCATTCTGGTAGATGGACTTGGTGTGGGAGATGTGGGAAACATCGTACTTCGCGACCGTCAGCATCTGGCAGAAGACGGCATTATCATTGTGGTGATGACTCTGGAACATCACAGCAACGTGGTATTGGCAGGACCGGACATTGTGTCCCGGGGGTTTGTCTATGTGCGGGAATCGGAAGACTTGATGGGTGAGGCGCAGATCGTTGTGGAAGACGCGCTGGATGCTTGCCTGGACCGTCATATTACAGACTGGGGAAGAATCAAAAACGAAGTGAAAGATTCCCTGGGTGAGTTTGTCTGGAAGAGAACCAAGAGACGACCAATGATTCTTCCGATCATCATGGAAGCATAGACAGAGAGGACGTAGACACCAATGAATATCGTAGAATTAAATACACAGCAGTTGATTGGCTCCATTAAGCAAAGCATGGAGTATATGGAATACAAAAGATGTGAAGCAAAGTTGGAGCAGAATCCGGAGCTTATGAAGAGAGTGGAGGAGTTTTGTGCACACAATTTCAGATTGCAGAATGACGCTGAGGAAGCCCAGATTTTCAAAGTCATGGATCAGTTGAGTCATGAGTCTGAAGAGTTGCATAAGATACCGGAAGTTCATGCCTATCTGCAATCTGAATTGGCACTTTGCAGATTGCTGCAGAGAATCAGTCTGGAAATCGTGGGAGGCGTGGACATTCGTATTCCACATCAGTAAGGAGTGACAGAAATGAGTAGGAACAATGATAACGGAGTGGCAATTGCCGGAGGATTTTTCAGAATAGTAGTGTATATCGCTATTGTTGTTCTGATTGTCTGGCTGGGAAAAAGCGTATACAGTTTTGGCTATGATATTTTCAATCAGCAGCCCATGAGCCCCGGAGAAGGGGAGGAAATAACGGTAGTGATCAAAGATGGTTCTTCCGTATATCAGATTGGCAAAGCCCTGGAGAAGAAGGGCCTGATTGAAGATGCAAAGATTTTCTATGTACAGGAGAAACTGTCTGTCTACAGAGGAAAGTTAAAGCCGGGAACCTATATTCTCAGTACCGCTTATGATGCAGACCGTATTATGGCTATATTGGCTGGAGATGAGAAGGATGCTGCCCAAGGAGGTTCCTGATTGATAGTAGAAGAGAGAATGACCACGTACATCAATTCACTGGATCGGGGAAATACACCCTTTCTCAATGAATTGGAGCAGGAGGCACTGGCAGCTTATGTGCCCATCATTCGCAAGGAGATGCAGAGCTTTCTGAAAGTGATGCTGTCGATCATAAAACCGGAGAACATATTGGAAGTGGGGACAGCCATTGGCTTCTCCACACTTCTTATGTGTGAATATAATCCGGTGCCTTGTCAGATCACTACCATAGAAAATTATCCAGTCCGTATCCCCATCGCCCGGGAGAACTTTAAGAGGGCAGGCAGAGAAGATCAGATTACACTGCTGGAGGGAGATGCGACAGAGGTTTTAAAAGGGCTGGAAGGAAGTTACGACTTCATTTTCATGGATGCCGCCAAGGGGCAGTACATACATTTTCTGCCGGACGTACTGCGTCTGATGAAGAAGGGAAGTGTGCTGATTTCCGACAATGTATTGCAGGACGGAGATATTATCGAGTCCCGTTTTCTGGTGGAACGCAGAAATCGGACTATCCATAAGCGAATGAGAGATTATCTGTTTGAATTAAAACACAATGACCAGCTTATGACCTCTGTGGTCCCTTTGGGAGATGGAATTACCATAAGCACCAAGCTGTAAAAAATACAGAATGAGCAATTTTCCCCGTGAGTGGGAAATGCAGGAGGATAGATTGGAATGAAAAAACCGGAATTATTAGTACCTGCCAGCAGCCTGGAAGTGTTGCGTATCGCAGTGATTTTCGGTGCAGATGCAGTATATATTGGAGGAGAGGCCTTCGGACTTCGGGCCAAGGCCAAAAATTTCTCCATGGAGGAGATGAAAGAGGGCATTGAGTTTGCACACGAGCATGGAGTAAAGGTCTATGTGACCGCCAATATTCTGGCTCATAACGGGGATTTAGAAGGAGTGAGAGAATATTTCAGAGAGCTTCGCCAGATCCATCCAGATGCCCTGATCATTTCTGACCCGGGAGTTTTTATGATTGCCAAAGAGGAATGTCCGGAGATAGAGCGGCATGTGAGCACCCAGGCAAACAACACCAACTACGGCACCTACCAGTTCTGGCATAGACTGGGAGCCAAGCGTGTGGTATCGGCAAGAGAATTGTCCTTAGAGGAGCTTCGTCAGATTCGCGCCAACATTCCCGATGATCTGGAAATTGAGACCTTTATACATGGAGCCATGTGCATTTCCTATTCTGGGAGATGTCTGCTCAGCAACTATTTTACAGGGAGAGATGCCAATCAGGGAGCTTGTACACATCCATGCCGCTGGAAATACGCAGTGGTGGAGGAAAAGCGTCCGGGAGAGTACCTTCCTGTCTATGAAAATGAACGGGGAACTTATATCTTCAACTCTAAGGATTTGTGCATGATTGAACATATGGACGATATCCTGATCTCCGGAATCGACAGTCTGAAAATTGAGGGACGCATGAAGACTGCTCTCTATGTGGCAACGGTAGCCAGAACTTACCGCAAAGCAATCGATGATTACCTGGAAAGTCCTGAAAAATACCGTGCCAATATGCCCTGGTATCAGGAGCAGATTTCCAACTGTACGTATCGTCAGTTTACCACAGGATTCTTCTACGGAAAACCTGATGAAAATACCCAGATTTACGACAACAATACGTACGTAAAGGAATACACATACCTTGGCTATGTAGAGGAAGTGACCGAGCAGGGATTTGCCCGTATCACCCAGCGTAATAAATTCTCTGTGGGTGAATTGATTGAAGTGATGAAACCCAATGGGGATAATCTGGAAGTGACAGTGAAGGAAATTCTGGATCAGGATGGAAATCCGGTGGAGAGTGCTCCTCATCCTCAGCAGCGGCTTTATGTAGACCTGGGAACAGAATTGTCCCAGTATGATTTACTTCGGAGGCAGGAAGTAACGGCGTAATTTTAAAATTGCATTTTTTTCAATTCTGGAGACGTAGGAGCGGCTGATATTCAGTCGCTTTGCGATTTCCCTCTGGGTGAGCTCTTTTTCACCAAACAAACCATATCGTAATTTGATGACTTCATATTCTTTGTCAGACAGACAAGTATCCAAAAGCTGTGACAATAACTGAATATCTTCATTGATGGTAAAACGCTCCACCACATCCACCGGCAACGATTCGATGATGTCTAAAAGACTGATCTCATTGCCCTCCCGGTCTGTGCCGATTGGCTCATAGAGAGAAACCTCCCGGGATCGTTTCTTTTTGGCTCTCAGCATCATCAGCAGTTCGTTGTCGATGCACCTTGCGGCGTATGTGGATAAGCGTGTTGCTTTCTTGGCATCAAATGTGGATACTGCTTTAATCAGCCCAATGGTGCCAATGGAAATCAAGTCGTCCAGGTCTTCATCTAAGCCCTGATATTTCTTCACCACATGGGCAACCAGGCGCATGTTACGTTCAATCAGAATATCCTTTGCCTCAGAATCCCCGGCCTGATAACGCTCCAGATAATACCTTTCCTCCTCCATAGTTAGGGGCTTTTGAAATGTTTTCACGGAATGCACCTCGTTGAGTTTCTATATAGTCTATGTGAAGGGGGCGGATTTCGTGCTTTTCCAAAGTGGAATTGTGTGTGGGAGCTGGTATATGAAGGCTTGGTGTATGATGTCCTTTTCCCGGTGTAAAAATTGTTGTCATTTGTGGCTTAGAATATTGGGCATTTTATGGTATAGTAATGAAAAGAATATGTAATTGAGAGGAACAGAAAAATAGAAGAGAGTAGATGGAAGCCTGCTATACCAAAGTGGAAAACCTCTTATAATTTCATATTGAAAAATTGGAAGCGGGCGGAGAAAATATGGTTCTTTTTAAAGTTGCCAGACGTGTGTAAAAGGTCCAGTGGATCTTTTTTTCATTGTATGTATGTGAGAGAGTAAAAAGACAGAACAGGAGTGACGAAAGTGAGTAGGAAACAATCAACAAAAGAAATCACAAAACGCTACATTTTATTTATTATCAGCTTATTTTTCTCGGCGCTGGGTGTGGCGATTACCAAAAGAGGAGAGCTGGGTGTCTCGCCGATTTCTTCCGTGGCGAACATTATGAGTATGAAGTACACAGCGCTGTCGTTGGGAAATTGGCTGATTATCTGGAACTGTGTATTGATTTTAGGGCAGATTTTATTGCTGAGGAAAAAATTCCAGTGGATTCAGCTGCTTCAGATTCCAGTATCCTTCTTATTTGGATATTTTACAGATTTTGGTATGTGGATGGTGTCCTTTGTTAAGGTTGACAATTATGGAATGCGGCTGCTTATGATTTGTTTGGGAACCATTGTCCTGGGATTTGGTATTGCACTGTCCGTGATTGCTGATGTAATCATGAATTCCGGAGAAGCCTTTGTAAAATCAATTTCTGATACCATACATAAAGATTTTGGAAGTGTGAAAATCGGCTTTGATATCAGCTGTGTCATTTTGGCAGTGCTTTTATCTCTTTTGTTTTTTAATTTCAGAATTGAGGGTACCCGTGAAGGAACTTTGATTGCAGCCATCTTTACCGGGATTGTGGTGAAGATATTCAGACCGCTGTTAAATGATCCTTTGACTGGTATTTTGATTCACGAGTAAGCTGTTTTAGGAGGCGATATTCTATAGAAAATGTACGGAAATGAGGAAAACATATGCTTTGGTTGGAGCATTGGGGACAGATTTACCGGATTCCTTCTGGAGAGCTAATAGAAATCGGAAAGTTCTGAGTTGATTTATTTGCAAGGAGAAAAAGCCTCTGGTACATGGCAGTAAATGTGTTGAGGCGTACTTGAAGCGGGAAAGAAATAGATTGGGCGAATCAGACAAAAACAGAAATGCAATTGGCAAGAGCGTACATAGGAATTGACTGGTAAATGCATTATAATCATTAAAAAAATGTGATGCTATGCTGGGGAAACTCTGATTTCCTGCAGCTGGATAGTGGGAGGAAAGCATGCGAGAAAAAACATTGTACGTATCTGACTTGGATGGAACTTTATTGAATCGACAGAAGAAAATCAGCGATTACACAGCCAAGGTATTGAACAGCTGTATTAAAAAGGGAATGAAATTTGCAGTTGCAACAGCCAGAATGCCTTATGGCTGCGATTATCGCTTAAGCAGTATTGCTATGGATACACCAGGGATTTTGACCAATGGTGTATTTTTATATGATTTTAAACAGGAGAAAGTGATTTCGGCAGAGAAAATCACCAGTTCAGGTGTGAATCAAGTTCTGGAGGCTTTTCGTCGGGAAGGCTTATCCTGCTTTGTGTATACCTATGATGAACAGGGAATTTCCATCTATTATGAAGACAGAGAATTGGAAAGCCAGACCCAGTACTACAGCGATCGTGCACTGGAGAAATGTGTTGCAGTCAGCCTGGTGGAAAATATACAGGAAGTGGTATTCGGAAAACAGGTAGCTTATTTAACCTATACAGGAGAAAAAGAACGTCTGGAGCCGGTGAGCAAAAGGCTGGATTCCATCGAAGAAGTCAGCTATTCCTTTTATTTAAATATTTACAATGGTCTCTATTGTCTGGAGGTATTCAGCAAAAACGCCAGCAAGAAGCATGCACTTCAAAAGTTGAAGACGATGATGGAATGTGAAGAAGTTGTGGTTTTCGGAGATAATTTTAATGACTTGTCTATGATTGAAATTGCAGATAGAAGCTATGCCCCGGCAAACGCGCTGGAAGAGGTAAAAGAGCGGGTTACGGACATTTTGTTGGATTGCGATCAGGATGGCGTGGCACACTTTCTTGAGGACGAATGGAATACAAGTAACGGTCAGAGGCTTTAGGTGTATCAGTAGTAGAGTTATTGACTGGCAATCTTCGGGAAAATGAAAATCAGTGGGCAAATATTAGGAAGATAAAAACCGGATGGTAGATCCCTTCATATGAATTACTGAGCTGAGGATTCATATGGGGGGTTTTTTGCTGCCAAGTATGGATAAAAAGATCCAATACTCCCCTTTTTAAGTAGCTTTACACAATTTTCCAAAGGCAATATTGTCTATAATTATATCTTGACAAAAATGTACATTTGTACTAATATATAAGAAAGATTTATAAAATTGTTTTATAAAATATATTATATAAAGGAGAGCGCCATGGGAATTATTGAGAAAATGAGATTGGACGGCAAAAAGGGATTTGTAACCGGAGCAGCAAGAGGTATTGGCAAATGCACAGCTACTGCATTTGCAGAGGCAGGGGCAGATGTAGCCATCGTAGATCTGGACATTGAAGAAGCTCAGAAAACTGCCAAAGAATTGGCCGAGAAAACCGGAAGAAAGGTAATCGCCATCAAGACAGACTGTACTGATAAGGAACAGGTAGATGCAATGGTAGCACAGGTGGTAAGCGAGCTGGGAGGACTTGATTTCTGCCATAACAATGCTGGCATCTGCATCAATGCACCGGCTGAGGAGATGACATACGATCAGTGGCTGAAGGTTATCAATATCAACTTAAATGGAATCTTTCTTACAGACATTGCAGCAGGAAAATACATGCTGGAGCATGGCGGCGGTTCCATCATCAACACAGCTTCCATGTCTGCACATATCGTGAACGTTCCACAGCCGCAGTGTGCATACAATGCTTCCAAAGCTGGTGTCATTCAGCTGACAAAATCTCTGGCAATCGAGTGGGCAAAACGCGGAGTTCGTGTAAACAGCATCAGCCCTGGATATATCGGAACTGAGCTGACACTGAATTCTCTAACTTTGATTCCGCTGATTGAGAAATGGAATGAGATGGCTCCAATGGGAAGAATGGGCAAACCAGAAGAACTGGAATCCATCTGCGTATATCTGGCAGGAGATACAAGCACCTTTACAACAGGTTCTGATATCATCGTTGACGGTGCATTTACCTGCTTCTAAATAAAATAGGAATGATATACTGACTTTGATATCCTGGAAGAAGCGCGAAAGATTCCGGGATACCAAATCGGAAAGTGAGGGGAAAGATGGACGCAAAGAGGTTGATTATAGAGGGAAAGACCGCTCTGGGAATTGAACTGGGCTCCACCAGAATCAAAGGTGTACTGGTTGATTTTCAGGGACAGGTGCTTGCAGTAGGCATACATGATTGGGAAAATTCCCTGGTTGACAATATCTGGACATACAGTCTGGAGGATATTCATGCGGGTGTACGCAGCTGCTACAGTTCTCTGAGAAAAGCAGTGGAAGAGAAATATGGTGTTACTCTTGAGAACATTGGTGCCATCGGTGTCAGTGCCATGATGCACGGATACATGGCACTGGATAAGGACGGAAATCAGATTGCACCATTCCAGACATGGAGAAATACCAATACGCAGAAAGCAGCCGATGAGCTGACGGAGCTGTTTAACTTTAATATTCCGCTTCGTTGGAGCGTTGCACACCTGTACCAGCGTATATTGGATGGAGAGAAGCATGTGGCACAGTTGGATTACGTTTCCACATTGAGCGGTTATATCCACTGGAAATTGACAGGAAAGAAAGTGATCGGTGTGGGCGATGCGTCAGGAATGTTCCCCATTGATTCCGATACCCATGACTACGATGCAGACATGGTGGAGAAATTTGACAAGTTGGTTGAGCCATATGGATATCCATGGAAATTAAGAGATATTTTTCCGGAAGTCCTGGTGGCAGGAGAATACGCAGGAATGCTGACAGAAGAAGGGGCTGCATTCCTGGATGAGACAGGCGGTCTGAAGGCTCAAATTCCAATGTGTCCGCCGGAAGGCGATGCGGGAACCGGGATGACAGCAACCAATTCTGTTGCTCCAAGAACTGGAAACGTATCCGCAGGTACCAGTACCTTTGCTATGATCGTATTGGAAAAACAATTAAGTAAAGTATATCGTGAGATTGATATGGTCACCACGCCTACAGGCTTTCCATGTGCCATGTCTCATGCAAACAATGGAACTTCCGACCTGAATGCATGGGTCTCCCTGTTCGGAGAATTTGCAGAGCTGATGGGAATGAAGGCAAACACAGGAGAGCTGTTTGAAAAGCTGTATACACATTCACTGGAGGGGGATCCTGACTGCGGCGGACTTCTCGCCTACGGCTATTATTCCGGTGAAAATATTACCATGATCAATGAAGGACGTCTTGCCTTCCTTCGTACAGCTGGAAGCAAGTTCAACCTTGCCAACTTTATGAAGGTACATCTGTACACTTCTCTTGGGGCTGTAAAGCTTGGAATGGATATTCTGATGAAGGATGAAAAGGTAAAAGTAGAGCGAATCATGGGCCATGGTGGATTCTTTAAGACAAAAGGCGTAGGTCAGAGATATCTTGCAGCATCTGTAAATGTTCCCGTTACCGTTATGGACACTGCAAGTGAAGGGGGAGCCTGGGGTATTGCCCTGCTGGCAGCATATCTGGTTGATAAGAAACCGGATGAGAAGCTGGAAGACTATCTGGAAACCAGAATCTTCAAAGAACTCTCCGGAGAGACCATCCAGCCATACCCGGAAGATGAAGAAGGATTTCAGACCTTTATGGATCACTATGTAGCAGGACTTGAAATTGAAAAACGTGCCATTGATATAATGAATTGGTAAGAAAAAAGCGATGACGGATTGGCTGTCATCGCTTTTCTCTAAGTAATTGGTTATTCCAACAGTTCCCGTACCATATCCGCATTAAATGTAACTTCTGACACATGGTTTACCTCAATTTGATAAAGTGCATTGGCGGCGATATGTTCAGCGGCCTGTTCCAAATCACGGATTCCAGTGGTATTTGCGTATTTCTCAATGATGGCATCCAGAGCTTCCTCTGTAATCACACATTCCTTTTCCTGAAGGCTCATGCGTTTGAGAACTTTCGGCAGGGCATACTTGGAAAAGATGATTTTCTTTTCTTCAGAGGTATAGTCCGGGATATCGATTACTGCAAAACGTGACATTAAAGGCGCACTGATCTGAGATTTATCGTTGGCAGTGGCTATTGGATATACGCCCACAGTGGGAACGAGGCACTCAATATAATTGTCAGTAAAGCCAAGGTTATCCAAAAGTGTCAGCAGAACATCTGCAGGATTGCCATTTCCCTTTCCGGAAGCCGCTTTGTCCAGCTCGTTGATGATAAATACCAGATTGGACTCTCCGGCAGCGGAGAAGGCTTCCATGATAATTCCCGGTTTTGCATTGGAATAGATACGGGAACTTCCGGTCAATTGTTCCGGATCATTGATGGAGCTCATATCCAGAGTCGTCCACGGCAGTTTTAAAATGCGGGCAACGGCATAGGCAATCTGAGATTTTCCGGTACCTGCAGGGCCTACCAGTAAAAGACCATAAGCAGGCAGCGTGTGGGTACGGTTGATCTGAATAATGGTTTCGATGATTCTCTGCTTCACCCGCTCCATACCATAAAGCTCTTCATCCAGGATTTTGCGGGCCTCCTGTGGGTCAATGGATTCAAAATAATTATTTTTCCACTGAATGTTCATCATAATGGAAAGTGCTCTCTGGGCATGGCGTCGCTCCTCCGGAGTGACCTCGTGGGAACGGGCAACAGCCAGATTTCTCCGTGCCCAAAGTCGGATATTGTCGGGCAGCGTTCTGCCGGCACAGTTCATAAAGTCTGTAATGCTCTGTAAACTGGTCAGCTTCATATCATCGCCTACTTCATCCTGGTCTTCATCTTCAATTTCTTCTGTGGGCGCACTGCTTGCCAACAATCTGTCAATCATAAACTGAAGAAATCCATCTTCAGCAGAAAGCTTGGTTCCGCCTCCAAAGGCAATTTCCCGGATTTTGTAGACGGCATAGCCATTTTCCAGGTTTTTGCCGGACAAGCGTACGTTAATGTGATTTTCTCCCAGCCAGCGCAGCAAGCTTACAAAACGTGCATCAATCTGTAAAATATCAGCGCTGACGGTTCCATCTTCTTCCTTGAATTCGAAAGATGTCCGTTTGATTGGATTGGTGAAAACGCCGCAGGAATGATGTTTCCACGCCCGTTTATGATTATCCAGAACCATGATGGGCTTTTCGGGTGAAGTTGTGGATTCATTGGACCGAAAGGTAGTGTAGGTACATTCGGAAGGGTTCTTTTTATCTGGTGTGTCACTAAAATCAAATACTGGCATGATCTATACTCCTTTGTAAGTTTTGATATAATTTTAATCAGAATAAAATGTTCGTCCATATCATACCATATTTTTCAGGTGAATGTGTGTAAATTTGTTGCAAATATCTAAAGAAATTTGATTGGGGAGTAAATGATTTATGCTGCCGCCAATGGTCAATAGAACAGACGGATTCCGGTAAGACAAAACGTTTGTTTGGACGTTGTTTCGACTGAAGAATAAAACCAGGATGAGGATTATGGGAAGTATCCGATTTCTCCAGTTGTATTAGATGAGAACGAATGTCCATATCAGGCTTGACATCGTGTCTCCCAAAGTATATGATAATACTAAGAAAATTACATAAGATTGATAACAAGGGGAGCTTATTAATAGGCTGAGAGGAAGTTAGAAACTTCGACCCACAACCTGATTTGGATAATGCCAACGTAGGGATGCGTTAGAGATTGGCCTTTGGCCCTTTTTGTTTTCAATCGAAGACAAGGAGGGCATTTTTTATGTTTAATTTATTAGTGAATGCAAAAGGAGGTCTGACCACGGCGGGATATGCGGTGTGTGTGATTGCCGGCATCGTATTGTTTGTGGCAGCGCTGGTTTTTGCGGGGAGAAATTCTAAGAAACGGCAGTTGAGCACCAAGCAGCTTGCCTTTTGTGCCATGGCTATGGCATTGGCGTTTGTCACAGCCTATTTGAAAATCTTTTCATTGCCATGGGGGGGAAGTGTGACGCTGTGCAGTATGTTGTTTATTGTCCTGATTGGAAACTGGTATGGCGTACAGACTGGAATTTTAGTTGGGCTGACTTATGGAATTCTTCAGTTTATCCAGGAGCCATATGTACTTTCTTTTTTCCAGGTATGCTGCGACTATATTCTGGCCTTTGCGGCTTTGGGAGTTTCCGGATTTTTTGCCAAGAGCAAGAACGGCCTGTTAAAAGGATATATTGCGGCAGTGATTGCCCGAGGTGCGTTTCATTCTTTGGGCGGGTATTTGTACTGGATGGACTACATGCCGGAAAATTTCCCACAGGCATTGAGAAGCGTTTATCCAATTGTTTACAATTATAGTTATTTATTGGCAGAGGCAGTTATTACGATCGTTGTGATATCCATTCCGGCTGTATCCAAGGGACTGGCAAGAGTGAAGCAGACAGCGTTAGATTAGAGTATGCTTGAGAAAATTCATTCCCGCAATCTTAAAATACGCTTCAGCAAAATTAACAAGGCATGAGTATGTATAACATGTACTCATGTCTTTGTTGTATAATAGGAAATTTCTTTGGAATCCCCTATTATACAAAAGCCCTACGGGCAGGATCGCACTACTCTGTACAAAGACATGGGATTTCATGCAAGAAAAGTTTCATAAAATCTTACGGTTTTCTGGACTTTGTGCTATAATGAAACATATTTCATTGATATGGGAAGGAAAGTCATATGGCAAGTATAAGAGATGTTGCGAAGCGTGCGGGGGTGGCTGCCTGTACGGTTTCCAGAGTGCTGAACGGAACAGCGTCTGTCAGTGAGGAGACAAGACAGAAAATTGAAAAAGCCATGGATGAATTGAATTATATTCCCAATGAGCTTGCCAGGAGCATGTTTAAACAAAGATCGGGAATTATCGCCATGCTGGTTCCAAGCATTAAGCATCCATTTTTTTCTTCATTGGCGGATTTTATTGAAAAGGAATTATATGTACACGGGTATAAGCTGATGCTTTGCAGTACCTCAGGCAGCATCCAGCGGGAACGGGAATATTTGAATATCTTTAAATCCAATCTGGTGGATGGAATTATTATGGCAGTAAACAGTCTGGAAGAGTCTGCTTATGAACGCTTTGAAAAGCCGATGATCATGCTGGATTGCAATCTTTCCGGCAAGATTCCCTTTGTAGTATCGGATCATAAGGCAGGAGGAAAAATGGCAGCGGAAGAATTTATAAAAAACCAGTGCCATTATGTCCTGCATCTGTGTGCAGAGAAGGAAGAAAAGGAAATCTTGTCTTACGAATCACATAGAATGTTGGAGGAAACTCTGGAATGCCATGGCATTAGAACACGGGGATTGGAGATTAAATGGAATCATTTTGACCTGAAAGGCTATCGGGATATGGCAGAGTTGATTTTGCAGACCTATCCGGAAATTGATGGTGTTATGGCAGCAGATATGCCGGCTGTGGCGTTTTATGAGGCGGCCAGGAAATTGGGGAAAAAGATACCGGAAGATTTATGTATCATAGCCTATGACGGTACTTATGTTTTGGATATCATAGAAGGAAATGTGACTGCTATTGTCCAGAATTTAGAAGCATATTCTCTTGAAGTGGTGGAAACCATATTGAATATGATTTCCAACTCCGAAATGCTGGCAGAAAGCAAATATATCCCGGTCACCCTAAAAAAAGGTGAAACCAGCTAAAATGCTGATAACTTAGATTACAGATTATGAGAGTGAATTTTCAGATATTCTCTAAGAAATCTATTGACATTTCATAACAGAGGTGCTATGATACAAATAAATGAAACATGTTTCATAGAAAAAGAAACACCATAAGGGGCTCCAGGAGCCCTAAAAAAATAGCAACAATGAAACATGTTTCATAAAGAAAAGAAAAGGAGTGGTGGGAGTGAAAGCAAGCTACATAAGTATGGCAGCGGTAATCGGTTTATCTGTCGTGGGACTGTGCGGATGCGGTAATAAGGATAAAGATTATGACATCTATTTTTTCAACGCTAAATCCGAGATAGCAGAAAGCCTGGAGACAGTAGCCGACGAGTACGAGGCGGAAACAGGAAAAAAGGTAAAGGTATTCACGGTGGGAACTACAGAGTCCAGTGAAACCTTGAGATCAGAAATCAAGTCGAAGGATTATCCGACCGTGTTTGCCACCAATGCAATTGGAATTGAAGAGTGGAAATCAGCGGGATATGCATTGGACGAGTCAGGGATTCAGAATGAGCAATTGAAAGCATTGTACGAAAGCGTTCCCGAGGCTCTGCGGCTTCAATTTGAGGGAGAAGGAAATTACGGAATTCCCTATAATATTGAAGGCTATGGATTGGTTGCCAACAAGCAGATGTTGATGGAAATCCTGGGGCTGGATGATATTGAGCAGTTTAAAGAAGATTACAAGGCGGCTGATTACACAGAATTTCAGGATATGATTCGTTCCCTGGACAGTTACATAAAGGAAGGGGCGGGAGATGACTTTACGCTAAATAACAGAACTTATCAGGTACGAAACGGCAAAACCTCTTATACTGAAGATCTGACCGGAGTGATTGCCATCGCAGGAGCAGAGAAATGGACTTACGGAAATCACTATGGCAACTATCCGATCAGCGCTGTTTACAGTACGGTATATGATGTGCGGGAATCAGAACCTGAACGGGCAGATTACCTGAAAACACCGATTATCAAATCCTTAAAAGAATTGGAATTTGCCACAAATTATGCGGCAGGGGCAGACGGACCTGTGGAAAGAGGTGCACAGTTCATTAATTCTACAGCCACAGGCTATGATCAGGCCATACAGATGCTGGCGGAGCACAAAGCAATCTTTATGAAAAATGGTAACTGGATCTATTCCAACGTACAGAAAATTTCCGATGAGACGGCAAAAAATCTGATTATGCTGCCAGTAAAAACCAGTCTTTCTGATGAGGATATTGTGACAGAGGGAATGACTGCCGAAAAATTGAACCGTTCCATTCCCGAATTTGTCTCCCAGTATTATGTGATCAATGCCAAAGCCACCGAGGAGGAACGCAGAGAGGCAGAAGATTTTGTGTACTGGCTGAATACCTCAGACAAGGGAATTGACTTTATTATCAATGATTTTGCATTTGTTCCTTTTAACGCAGATGCAGATATGAAGCTGGATAATCCACTCTCCAATGATCTGATCACATACAAAATGGCAGATGATCTTCTGGCGAATCCGTTTGATGCAGCGCCGGGAAGCTGGGGACTGGAAAGCTATGGAAAATATATCATGGAAAATTTATTTACACAATCGGAAGCCTGGTCAGATGAGCAATTGGAAGAAATTGCAGACAAATGTATCAAAGACTGGAAGTCCGGCATGGAAGAGTGGTAGCAAAGGAGAAGCAAATGGAAAAGTTTTATAAAAGATGGTTTAATATTTTGATCATCCCCGCATTGATTTTATTTGTTGTGGTGATTATCGTACCGTTTATCATGGGAATCACGTATTCCTTTACCGCATGGAGAGGCTCTTACTTTAAAGGCTCGGAACACTGGTGGGGTGCACTGGCGGGTGTGACCAACTATATCAAAGTATTTCGTTCAGAAAAGTTCCTGACAGCTCTGATATTCACGCTGAAATTTACAGTGGTGGCAGTCATTATGAAAAATGTTGCCAGCCTTGCCATGGCAATGATGGTGAAAAAGGTTGGCAAAGGAAAGGGGCTGTTTCGGACAATCTACTTTTTCCCGAACCTTTTGGGAGGTCTTGCCATGGGATTTGTCTGGAGCTTTATTTTCCAGAATATCTTCTCTCTGGTATTGTTCAGTGAGGACTCACCGATTCATATTCCGTTTCTCTGTGATATGCTGCAAGACCCGAATAAGGCGATTTTCGCCATGGCAATTATGGCAACCTGGCAGTCTGCAGGCTATATGCTGTTAATCTATCTCAATGGATTGAACAATATCCCCGACGATTTATACGAGGCAGCTTCCATTGACGGAGCCAACGCATGGCAGAGATTTAAAAACATTACGCTGCCTATGTTGATGCCGGCGTTTACCATTGTATTTTTCCTTACGTTGTCTCAGAGCTTTAAGATGTTGGATGAGAACCTGGCGCTGACAAGCGGAAACTTTGGTACAAGAATGCTGTCTTTACAGATTTTACTGTCCACACGTGAAAATACCCCTGCCAACTACGGTATGGCTCAGGCACAGGCAGTAATCTTCTTCATTTTAATTGCGGTAATATCTGTAGCGCAGGTGAGTGTAACCAAGAGAAAGGAGATTGAGGCATAATGAGAGAATCTATGAGTGCGAAGAAAAAAGTAAGTCAGATAGCGCTGTACATTGTTCTGGCAATCATTGCGGTTTACACAGTTTTTCCCATTTACTTTTTGTTTGTAAACTCCTTTAAGAGCCAGAAGGAAATCGTGGCTTCCCCTATGGCGCTTCCCAAGACATGGAACCTTCAATATTTGAAAAATGCGGCAGAGCAGATTGACCTTGGTCCGTCACTGTTCAATACGCTGTTGATTACAGTGATTGCGGTAACAGTGATTGTACTGGTTTCTGCTTTTACTGCATGGCTGATGGTGAGAAACAAAACCAAAGCCAGCAAAGCGTTGTTTTTGATTTTCACAGCGGCAATGCTGATCCCATTTCAGTCTGTGATGTATCCGCTGGTAAGTCTGATGGAAATGCTGGGACTGAAGAATACGGCAGGTCTGATCATTATGTACTGCGGATTTGGACTTAGCATGACGGTATTTTTGTACCATGGATTTATGAAATCTGTTCCCATTTCTCTGGAAGAGGCGGCGCTGATTGACGGAGCAAACATTTTTCAGGTGTTTTTCAAGGTGGTATTTCCTCTGGTGAAACCAATTACGGTAACTACAGTGATCACAAATGCCATGTGGATTTGGAACGACTATCTTCTGCCGTTTTTGATTATTGGAAACAATGACAAAAAGACTTTGACGCTGAGTTTATATTATGCAAAAAGTCTGTCCGGTCAGTATGGAAATCCGTGGGAATTGGTGTTCCCGGCAGTTCTAATCTGTGCAGTACCGATTCTGGTTGTGTTTATATTCCTGCAGAAAAATATCATCGAAGGAATTGCGGCAGGAGCAGTGAAAGGGTGATGATGGAGGTAGCAATGAACAAAAAGGACTGGTGGAAAGAAGCAGTGGTCTATCAGATTTATCCCAAAAGCTTTCAGGACAGCAATGGGGATGGAATTGGGGATTTAAGGGGAATCATACAGCGGTTGGATTATTTAAAGAACCTTGGAATCAATGTGATCTGGCTTTGCCCGGTGTATCAGTCTCCTATGGATGATGGCGGATATGATATTTCTGATTACTACCATGTGCATTCCATGTTTGGTACGGATGAGGATATGGATGAGCTGATTCGGAAAGCGGATGAACTGGGAATTAAGATTCTGATGGATCTGGTGGTGAATCACACTTCCGATGAGCATAAATGGTTTCAGGAGGCACTGAAAAATCCAGACAGCAAATATGCGGATTATTACATTTTCAGGGAGACAGAAGACGGAAATCCACCAAATAACTGGCGTTCCTATTTTGGCGGTCCGGCGTGGACAAAAGTGGAAGGTACCAATCGATTCTATCTCCATGAATTTTCCGAGAAACAGCCGGACTTGAACTGGGAGAATCGGGAATTGAGAGAAGAGATTTATCAGATGGTAAATTACTGGCTGGACAAAGGTCTGGGTGGATTTCGAATTGATGCCATTTGTAATATCAAAAAGCGGCTGGAGTTTGGAACCTTCCAGCCGGATGGAGAAGATGGACTGCGCTACATTGGCGACTGGGTTTTGAATCAGCCGGGGATTGAGGTTTTTCTGAAGGAGTTGAATGAGAGAACTTTCCGACTTCATAACAGTATGACTGTGGCAGAGGCAAATGTGCCGGAGGAATTGCTGAATCAATTTATCGGTGAAGAGGGTTTCTTCTCCATGGTTTTTGATTTCAGTTATGCGGACATTGATGTGCCGGATACTGGTGAGTGGTTCAGACCAAGACAGTTTACCATATCGGAATTGAGAAAGAACATCTTTGACAGTCAGAAGATGGTTCAGGAGAAGGGCTGGGGAGCTGTTTATCTGGAAAATCACGACCAGAACCGTTCAGTCAATAAATATCTCCCCGAAAAGGAGATTAATTACTACAGCAAGACTATGCTGGCCTCCCTGTTCCTGTTTTTGAGAGGTACGCCATTTATTTATCAGGGACAGGAAATTGGCATGGAGAACATCCGCATGGATACCATAGAAGACTACGATGACATTGCAACCCATGGACAGTATCACAGAGCCTTAAAAGCCGGACTGAGTGAGAAGGAGGCATTTGATATTGTGGCAAAGAGAAGCAGGGATAACAGCCGCACACCCATGCAGTGGAATTTGAGTAAAAATGCGGGATTCAGTAATGCAGAGGCCACGTGGATGAAGGTAAACCCCAATTTCACAAAGATTAATGTGACCTGCCAGCAGAAGACAGATTCTGTGCTCCGTTTTTATAAGAAGTTGATTGGACTCCGGCAAGAAAGTAAATATAGCTCTGTCATGGTCAACGGCGCGTTTTTGCCCTATGAAGCAGAAGACGAAGACGCATCAGTCATCGCATATCAGCGTATTTTGGAAAAGGAACGGTTGCTGGTGATTCATAATTTCCAGAATTGTGAGAGTATGATAAAAATTCCGGAAGGGTATAAAGAAAAAGCAATAGGAAATTATGACCGGGAGTATTTGGGGGAAACCTGCTATTGTTTGAAACCATATGAATGTATGGCCCTGTATAAAAGTCAATAAGGTAACGAAGCTGTCAAGCAACCAGCACGCTGTGGAGGATGGTTGCCCCAGATAGTCCATCCAGTAGGAACGGGCGGCTCCACGCCAAAAGTACAGCGAATCATGGAGCTGCATTTCTGTGCATCGCGCAGCGTGTTGCTGTGAACCGAATGAACAGTAACGCATTGTTCCGGGATCGTATATGTCATAGGGTACAAGATGCAATCTGGAAAAAGATATGGTATAATACATCCAAACAAAAGAAAGATTACAGAAATTGTAATGGGGGAGATGTATGCGGTTAGATCAGTTAGTCAGTGAAAACTATCACAAATTAAACGAGAATGATATATTAATCTGGGGATATATTCAAAGGCATAAGAAGGAATGCTGCAGCATATCCATTGAAGAATTGGCGAAGGAATGTTGTATTTCCAGAACTACCATATCCAGATTTACTCAGAAGCTGTCTTTTGACGGATTCCGGGAGTTTAAGGTTCATCTGAAATTGGAATATGAACAGGAGCAGACCCAGAGTGAAGTGCTGTTGGAGGACGTATGCGCCAATTATATCAAATGCATTCAGTTGACGAAGGAATCAGATATGCGGGAAATCTGTGAGAAGATTTACAGTGCGAAACGGCTGTTTGTGTTTGGAACCGGGGAGGTTCAAAATGCCGCTGCTCAGATGCTGAAGCGGATGTTTATGTATACAAAGCGCTTTTTTGTGGAACTGTCAGGGAAAAATGAACTGATGATGGCTTTAGAAGATATGGGACAGGAGGACTTGATGATTATTCTTTCCCTCTCCGGCGAATCAGAGTTGGCGGTAGAGGCTGCAAAAAAGCTAAAGACCAGAGGAACCTATCTCATATCTATTACCCAGTTGAGCAATAATACAGTTGCCAGACTGAGCAATAAGAATTTATATCTTGTCACAAACAAACTTATGAACATCGGGGGAAGATTTGTGGAGACCAGCAGCCCCTATTTTAATATTGTGGAATTGATGTGGGTAAACTACCTGGCATATTTAAATACAAAATAAGAAGGTGAACATTACACAGAACATATAAGAACATTATAAAATAAAAATATCCAAAAATCATAGCCATAAAAGCCTGGTTTTTGGATATTTTTTTGCTTTTTTTGTTTCCTTTGCACACAAAATGTGCAGAAGTTTTAAAGACGTTCCTGTGCCGTAAATGGCTCCAAAGCCTTGAAAATACAGGCTTTTCATCATATGATGGACTCATCAAAGACGTCTGGGATGAAAAGAAAAACTTTTGAGGAGGTACATACGTGAAAGGAGCAATGCAAAAGATACAACGTTTTGGAGGGGCAATGTATACACCGGTTTTATTGTTTTCTTTTGCCGGTATTATGGTAGGCTTGTCCACGTTGTTTATGAACGAATCAATCTTTGGAACAATGGCCACCGATGGACATGTCTGGTATCAAATCTGGTACATGGTTCAGGAGGGAGCCTGGATGGTCTTCCGGCAAATGCCATTATTGTTTGTGATTGGTTTACCAATTGGTCTGGCCCAAAAGCAGCATGCAAGATGTGTTATGGAGGCCTTTGCTATTTATATAACCTTTAATTATTTCCTGGCAACTGTGCTGCAGTTTTGGGGACCCTTCTTTGGAGTAGATTATGGAGTTGAAGTGGGTGGAACCAGCGGCCTGGCCATGATTTGCGGAATTAAAAGTCTGGACACGGGAATGTTTGGAGCTTTAATTATTTCCGGAATTGCAGTATGGCTTCACAATCGCTATTTTGATAAAGAGCTGCCGGACTGGCTGGGGATTTTTGCCGGTTCCAGTTATGTGGTGATGCTTGGATTTTTTGTCATGTTTCCCATGGCTTTTGTCTTTGCGGGAGTATGGCCAAAGGTACAGGCTGCCATATACATGCTGCAGAATTTCTTTAAAGCCAGCGGTACTCTCGGAGTAGGATTATATGCATTTTGCGAAAAGATTTTGTTGCCCACAGGTCTGCATCACTTTATCTATGCGCCATTTACTCTGGATTCGGCGGTAGTTCCGGGAGGGATTGACGGATACTGGGCCTTGCATCTGAATGAGTTTGCCAACAGCACATTACCTTTGAAAGAGCTGTTCCCGGCAGGTGGATTTGCCCTGTTTGGAAACGCAAAAGTATTTGCACCTATGGGAATTACTCTGGCGTTTTACACAACAGCAAAAAAAGAGAAACGTAAGCAGGTGCTTGCTCTGATGATTCCTGCCATGCTGACCGCCATGTTGACTGGCATCACAGAACCTATTGAATTTACCTTTTTGTTTATCGCCCCTGTGTTGTTTGTGGCACATGCTATCTTATGTGCACTGATTAATGCTACTATGTTTGCTGTTGGGGTATCTGGAGCATTTGGAAATGGGTTAATCGCATGGCTGTCTCTGGACTGGATTCCCTGCGGCAAAAATCACTGGCAGACTTATGTGATTCAGGTAATTGTAGGTTTGATTTTCTCTGTAATCTGGTTTGCAGTATTCCGATTTTTGATTACAAAGTTCAATTTCCTGACTCCGGGACGGGAAGAGGACGGAGAAGATGCGAAGTTGTACACAAAGAAAGATTACAAAGCGAAAAAGGCTGGTTCGGCTGATCTGGAATATGCAGCGCAGATTCTGGAGTTTCTGGGAGGAAAAGACAACATCTTAGATGTGACCAACTGTGCAACCCGACTGCAGGTCAATGTAAAAAATGGAGACCTGGTTTATCCGGAGCGTGACTTTAAAGCCATTGGCGCCCATGGACTGAGTAAAAATGGAACTGCCATTCAAGTCATTGTGGGGCTGAAGGTTCCAAAGGTACGTGAGCAATTTGAGGAATGCTTGGCAAAAAATATTTTGCCGTCAAAGAGGGATGTCAAGGAGACAAATCAGCCTTCGAAAACGGAAGAAACAGAAAAGAAAACAGGAACAGGTAAGCTCCTGGCCCCTCAGAACGGAACAGCCATACCCCTGGAACAGGTTCCTGATGATGTTTTTTCCCAGAAAATAATGGGAGAGGGAATCGCGATTATACCCAAGGACAGGATAGTGGTAGCACCTGCAAATGGAACCATCGCGGTGGTGGCTGAGACGAAGCATGCCTATGCTCTGGAGACAGAGGACGGACTGGAGGTTCTGATTCACATTGGTCTTGAGACAGTCAATTTACAGGGGAAAGGCTTTACTCCTCTTGTAAAGCAGGGAGATCGGGTAAGTGTCGGTGCACCTCTTTGCAGAATTGACCAGAACTTATTGGAAGGAGAACAGCTCTTGTATACTCCTATGATTGTGACAAATTCTGATGAGCTTAGGGAAATGAAAACAATAGAAGGCAAAGTGGAAGCAGGAGAAACCTGTATCATTACATATTCAAAATAAGGAGAGATTATAATGAAACAATTTTCTATAACAGTAGCAGGAGGCGGAAGTACCTTTACCCCGGGAATCATTATGATGCTTTTGGACCATCTTGAGGAATTCCCTATCAGAAAGCTGTGTCTGTATGATAACGATGAAGAGAGACAGGCTACCATTGCAAAGGCCTGTGAAATTCTGATGAGAGAAAGAGCACCTCAGATTGAATTTAACTATACCATTGATCCCCGGACAGCGTTTACCGATACGGACTTTGTCATGGCACATATCAGAGTTGGAAAATATGCAATGCGCGAAAAGGATGAGAAAATCCCAATGAAATACGGCGTTGTGGGACAGGAGACCTGCGGTCCCGGCGGAATTGCCTATGGTATGCGTTCCATCGGAGGTATTCTGGAAATTCTGGATTATATGGAAAAGTACAGTCCCGATGCCTGGATGCTGAATTATTCCAATCCGGCGGCAATCGTGGCAGAAGCAACCAGAAGACTTCGTCCCAATGCCAGAATCATCAATATCTGTGATATGCCTCTTGGTATTATGGTCCGTATGGCAAGAATTCTCGGCATACCTGAAAAGGAACTGGATATCAGTTACTATGGATTGAATCACTTTGGCTGGTGGACTCAGGTGAAGGATAAAGAAGGCAATGATCTGATGCCGAAGCTGAAAGAGTATGTAAAGGAAAATGGATATGACATCAATATTGAAGAAGATCAGCACGCAGATGCAAGTTGGCATGAAACCTTCCGCAAAGTCCGCGATGTATTTGCCGTTGACCCGGATACTCTTCCAAATACATATCTGAAATACTACCTGTATTCTGATTATGTAGTCTGTCTCTTATACACATCTGACGCTGCCGACGAAGCTAGAAGTGTAG
>CAMQZX010000025.1 GCA_947039785.1 uncultured Lachnospiraceae bacterium
AGTCCCAACTGGATGTTGGGTACTGAAACCCTACACTTATATATTAGGAGGAGAATGATAGTCGAATGGGAGAATTAAACAGGCAAAAGATGCTGGAATTGATAGAAAAAAAGAAAAAATGGAAAGAAGGCGGTGGAGCAGCCAGAATCAAACGGCAGCATGACCGGGGGAAACTGACCGCCAGAGAGAGGCTGGACCTTCTTTTTGATGAGGGAACCTTTGTGGAATATGGAATCTTTGTACAGCCGGATTCCAGTCTCCATGGATTAGACAAAGTCCATGCACCGGGAGATGGTGTGGTCACAGGATTTGGCAAGGTAAATGGCCGTCTTACCTGGGCAGTATCTCAGGATTTTACAGTCCTGGGCGGTACCATGGGACAAAATCACAGTAAAAAAATTAACCGTGCCAGTGAAGAAGCTGCCAGAAACGGCTGTCCCTGTGTATATTTCTGGGATGGCGGCGGCGGACGAATTCAGGAAGCCCATTTCAGAGATGTCATTAAATGCACCATGCTGGCTGCCAAAAATTCCGGTTACATTCCTACAGTATCTGTAATCATGGGCGCCTGTGCCGGAGGCTCTGCTTACGCACCAATCCTAAACGATTTTATGATTACCGTGGATAAGACAAGCAAGTTCTATCTCTGTGGTCCCAGCGTGATCGAGTCAGTAACCGGGGAAAAAGTAAATGACGAACAGCTTGCAGGAGCCTGGACAGAAAACATGATATCTGGTAATGCACAGCAGTGGGCAGCCAATGATGAGGAAGCTATCTGGCATGTGAAAAAGTATTTAAGCTATATGCCTCAAAACTGTAATGAAAAGGTGCCGATTTATCCATATGAAGATGATATTAATCGGAGAATTTACGAGTTGGATGACATTATTCCCGACGATCCCAAGAAATCTTACGACTGTCATGAGGTGATTGAATTATTGGCAGACAAAAACAGTGTCTATGAGTATCAGCCTTACTGGGCAACCAATATCGTGTGCTGTTTTGCCAGAGTGATGGGCGAGACCGTAGGCTTTATCGCCAATCAGACTATGGTAAAGTCGGGCTGCTTTGATATTGATGCTTCTGATAAATTTGCCCGCTTTGTGGACTTGTTGGACTGCTATAATATTCCAATGATTACACTGACAGATACGCCGGGATTTATGCCGGGTAAAGCCCAGGAGCACGGAGGAATTATCCGCCATGGTGCAAAGACATTGGAAGCCTGCTATCGTGCTACGGTTCCGAAGATTCAGGTGGTGCTTCGAAAGAATGTGGGCGGTGCCTGCCTTCCGATGGGATGGAATCTTTTTAATCTGGATTTGAATCTGTACTGGCCCACCTTTGATTACGGCATTATGAATCCCGTGTCTGCTTGCAAGGTCATTATGAAAAGCAAGATGAAGCAGGATCCTGAACATGCTCAGGAGATGCTGGATGAGGCGGTTAAGGAGTTTGAGGATGCCAGAACACCATATGCCATGTGCGGACATATGTTTGCTGACGATATCATTGAGCCGAATCAGACCAGGATGATGTTGATCAAAGCGTTGGAGATGCTTCGAAACAAAAACCCTGAATTGATTCCCATACCGGAGCGCAGAAAGAAACATTCTGTATCACCGAGATAAAGAACAAAACAGATTTGTTGAATACTGGAATATGAAGTTTTATGATAGAGAGGAATGAGTGAGAATATGAGTAAACGTCCCTTAGAAGGATATCGAGTGTTTGATTTTACCGCGGCGAAATCTGGCCCTTACTGCACTGCTATTCTGGCAGATTTTGGAGCCGATGTGATACATATTGAGAATCCGGCAAGGCCGGATCCCACAAGAACGATGAAACCAAGCTTTAAAGGAACTTCCACAGAGTATTTTAACATTCATCGTGGAAAACGTTCTGTCCAGATCAATACCAAGACAGAGGCGGGGAGAAAACTGGCATATAAGCTGATTGCAGAGTGCGACATTTTCGTGGAAAACGGAAAACCAGGTTCTGCCGAGAAAATGGGATTGGGATATGAGGCAGTAAAAGCCATTAAGCCAGATATTATTTATGCATCGATTTCCGGTTTTGGCCAGGACGGCCCGTACCGTAATCGAGCAGCATTTGATACAGTGATTCAGGCAATGAGTGGATTTATGAGTCTGACAGGTCCCATGGGAGGACCATTTACAAAGGCGGGACCGTCAATGTCTGATTTGATTACCGGAATTATGACTGCTCTGGGAATTGCCATGGCCATTATCCGAAAGGAAAAGACAGGGGAGGGAACCTGGCTGGATTCGTCTATGTTTGACATGTATACTTCTCTGATGGAGGCTGCCATTGCAGCTTATGTAAATGGTGGAATGATCCGCCGTCCCATCGGAAACCGTCATCCTGCCAATGCCATTGCAGAACCAGTTCGTTGTAAGGATGGAGAATTTATTCTTCAGATGTTTGGAAATGAGCAGCACCAGCGATTCTTTGCAGAGTTTGGTATGCCGGATCTGACTCAGGATGAGCGATTTTCCGATGGACCGCAGAGAGTGAAAAACCGGGAGGCCCTGGTGGAAGAATATGTAAACCCGGTGCTTGAGAAATATACCATGGCAGAGATTCGTCCCAAATTAGACCATGCAAAAGTACCCTATGGTGAGATGAATACCATTGAACAGCTCGTGGAGGATCCTCATTTTAAGTATAGAAATTGTATGATTCCAGTGACGGATTCTGTAAACGGAACCTATCAGATCTTTGGATCACCCTTTAAATTCAACAACTTTGACATGCCAAAGGAGACTTTTGCAGCTCAGGCAGGCGAGCACAACGTAAGCGTACTGAGAGAAATCCTCCACATGGAGGATGAGGAAATCAAAAATACGTTTGTCCAAATGGGCGTGGAAATAACCCTTTAATATTACGTAGAAACAGGAGAGAAGAACATGAGTGACAGGCAAACAAGAAAATATAAAATTATTCCATTGGCGCTCAGCGAGCCAATTCCCTTAGAACCGGCAGCATTCTATTATAAAGCGTATAAAGGTGAGAAGGAAACTATTATTTACGGCTGCTTTGCCCTGACTAATAACATGGACGATGAGGTAATTATGGTGGATACGGGATTGGCATCCCAGGAAGACATTGAAAAATACGATTATCCGTTCCGAAAAATGCCGGGAGCGCCGTCCTTAAAGCAGGTGTTGGCAGAGCATAATATTGATCCGCTGAAGGTAAAAACTGTTATTTTCACCCATCTGCATCAAGATCACTGCTTTAATTTGGAATTGTTCCCGAATGCATCCTTTTATGTACAGAAAGTGGAGCTTCAGCACGCAGCAACACCTACTCCGGTGGAATATAAGTCCTATCAGAAATATGACAAACCGGGACTTCCTGCATGGGCAAGAGTTTTTGGCAGGCTTCAGACCATTGAAGGGGATCGAAAGATACAAGAAGGTATCCGTGCCTTGCTCACACCAGGCCATACGCCGGGAAGCCAGTCTGTGGCAGTGGATACAGAAGAAGGGTATTATTACCTGACAGGAGATAATTATTATTTCCCATCTCAGTTTGAATCCGGCAGAATGAATGGAAATTTTACCAACTTGGAGGGATGGTATCAGAGCCGCCTGAAAATTCAGGACGAGATGAAAGCCCATGGCGGTCAGATACTCTGTGTCCATGATCCGGCAGCTTACACCAGAACGTACTACGGTTGATAACAAGGAGGAAGACAGATGTTCTATAAAATTTATCCCATATATCTGGGATACAACGATGTGGAAAGCTCAAATGCTTTCTGGAGATCAAAGGACCCTGCTGCATACAGGCTGACCTGCGGAGCCTTTGTGCTGGAAGATGAAAGCGGCGAGTACATTTTGGTAGATTCCGGTATTCCCACCAGTAAGGAAGTCCAGGAAAAGGGATTGCCTCACAGACAGATGGTGGATGAGAGATACTACATGGAGGAGATTCAGAAATTGGGAGTAGTTCCTGAAAAGGTGAAGACCATTCTGCTGACACATCTTCACTGGGATCATGCATGGAATCTGAGCAATTTCCCCAATGCTTCGATTTATGTGCAAAAGAGAGAAATGGCCCATGCCATTGCTCCTCTTCCCCATGAGAGAGGCTCCTATTCTTTAGTGCCTGGAAACGGCGGGCCAGACTGGCTCAAAGCGATTCTCCAGATTGTTCCCTTAGATGGAGATGTGGAATTTGCACCGGGAATTCGTCTGGTGACCACACCTGGCCACACACCTGGAAGTATGAGTGTGCTGGTAGACACGAAAGATGGCACATATGGCATTATTTCTGACTTTATCATTCATCCCAGAAACTTTACAGAGTGTATTCCTGTGGGAAGTATCAACTCCCATAACGACTGGTATGCCACACATAAGAAATTGCAGGGATACGATTTTATTTCTCTGAGTGTACACGATGAGAAGGTATACAGTCGGAAAGTTTACGGATAGAAACGGGAGGTAGAATATGAACCAGAATATAACCATTCAGATTTCAGCAGCAGGTGCGGGCATCGTTGGCATTCTGCTTCTGGCGCTGCTGGCTTATATGATTTATCGGGTAAATAATAAGCTGGAAGCGGACAAAAGCCATGCTGAACAGATGATCACACAGCCTTTTTCAGAATCTATGCCAGGACCAAAGCCCATACCTCCGGTTATGCCCCCATCGATGCCTGTGGTACCAGTGGCAAATCCAAAGATAAAACCGATTCGCTATGCCTATGATTCCAGTATATTTGAACGATTTTATTCCCCTGTTTCCGGTGTGGTTGAGAAGCTTCTGAAAAAGCCCGGTGAAGAAGTACAGAAAAACGAAACAGTAATGGTGGTAAATACAGGAAATACGATAAGTGAGATCAGAACTTCCTGCAGTGGGATTCTGAAGGAGCTGAATTGTAATGAGGAAGAAAAAATAAAGAAGGATGACTTGATATTTGTGATCATGTAAAGATTTCCTCTGGCAAAGCTGTCAAAAAGCTATAAAGGAGATGAAAAGTTATGATTGGAACCAGTGAAGAACGATTAAGAGATTTGCAGCAGCTGTATCCCCGGTGGCAGGAGGATACCTTATGGACGCGTTTTGAGAAAAATGCCCGTGTATTCAAAGACCGCGAGTTTCTCGTATACGGACAAAGAGCATATACCTATCAGCAGGCTCTGGAGTGTGTAAACCGACTGGCTGCAAGCTGCCATGCCCAGGGCATCCGTGAAGGAAGCCATGTGGCACTTATGCTTTATAATTCTCCGGAATATGTTTTTTTGATCTTTGCATTGGCGAAGCTTGGGGCAGTGAAGGTCCCCATTAATATGAAACTGTCCCAGGAAGAAAAAGAATACATTATCAAACAATCGGATTGTGAATACTTGATCTTGCACTCGTTGGAAAAGTCGCCGGAGTTTGAACATCTTCCCAAATTAAAACGGTGTGTTGTGCGTTTTGTGAGAGAAACAGAAGCATGCTCTGGGCTATGCATAGGCTGGGAGGCATTTTGGGAAGAAGGCGGCAGTATCAGAGACTATGAGATATCTGTGCTAAAGAATCCCCAGGCGCTTGCAGATATTCTCTATACGTCCGGCAGTACCATGCGTCCCAAAGGTGTGATGCTGACTCATGATGCTCTTTTACGGTCTTCTTTCGGAACGTGCCGTACTCGTATGATGGAAATCGGGCGAAGAATGCTGGTTCCCATTCCGCTGTATCATATCTTTGGCTATGTGGAAGGGCTTTTGTCCCTGATCTGGGTTGGAGGAACCATTATTTTGACAGATCAGAAAGCGGAAGGCTCCTATATATTAAATTTACTGCAAAGCTCCCGGGCGAATGACATTATTTGTGTCCCTATTGTGATGATTCACCTGCTGGAGCAGGGGAAACCTTCGCCGGATCAATTGCCCCATCTTCATGCTGCATACTGGGCATCTACCTGTCCGGAGTGGGTATGGGATGCAGGAAAGGAACAACTTGGCATTACCGATGTCACCACAGGATACGGCATGACAGAATGTGGCTCCACAACCACTATGATGTCACCGTTGGCTCCCAAAGACGCTGTAAAATTTTCTCAGGGTACCTGTAAAAATGCAGGAATTGCCGGAAATGAAAGACTGGATGGAAAGCTGTTGGAGGTAAAAATCTGTGATCCCGGCACAGGGGAGGAGTTATCTTTGGGAGAGAGCGGAGAACTCTGGTGCAGAGGACTTACAGTGACCAAAGGATATTATCATGGGTCTGAACAAAATCAGGATAGCTTTGATAAGGAAGGCTGGTTTGCCACCGGCGATCTTGGCTGTTTTGATAGTCAGGGGTATTTTACTTTCCAGGGAAGAAAATCAGATATGTATAAAATTAACGGAGAAAATGTCTCCCCCCAATTTGTAAATGGAGTTCTGGGCCGTTGTCCGCAGATTAAAGCGGTGGAAATGGTTGGGATTTCTTATGGAAAATATGGAGAGATCGGTGTGGCTTTCATTGATCCTCTGGAAGATTCCAGAATGGCAAGAAGGCAGATTGACGATTACCTTCGCAAACATCTGGCCGAATTCCAGATTCCCAGTTATCTGATTGTAAGTGACAGTGGAAAGTGGCCCAGAACATCTTGTGGAAAAATACAGCCCAGTGCTCTTAGAGTATTGGCTCAAGATAAAGTCACGCATTTTGAAAACTCATGTGGAAAGACTGGAAAGGAGATTACATGGATATAAAATCGAAAGAGAAAAAACAGCCTCTTGGTGTGATGCCCAGGTCAAAGCATATTGTATTGGATGGGGAAGCCTGTGGCGGATGTTTAACTTGTGAACTGGCCTGTTCAGGGCGTCATTTTGACGGAGAATGTAACCGCCAGCTTTCTGCCATTCGGATTGATGCTGATATGTTGGATTACCATTTTGATATTTCTGTCTGTCAGCAGTGCCGATCAGCTTCCTGTGTATCGGCTTGCAGAAAGGATGCGTTATATTTTGATGAGAAGACGGGTGCCCGTTATGTGGACAAAGATAAATGCATTGGCTGTGGTGCCTGTGTGAAAGCTTGTCCGTATGCCCGCGATAAAGTTCCGCCCATCCGTAAGGAAGTGGTGAATGGCAAAAAAGTGATTGTGAAATGTGACTTGTGCCATGGATATGAGGATGGACCCCTGTGTATGGCTATCTGTCCCAAGCAGGCAATTCATCTTGAGTAGTCATTGAGAATTAGGAGAGAATGTATATGAGTAAAGATTTGGAATATGGTTGGAGAGGAAAGCTGCTTTGGATTGATTTGGCAGAACAGACTTATGAGATACAGGATATCTCGGATTATTGTGAAGAATATATTGGCTGCCGGGGAATTGCAGCAAAGATTTGTGAGACCCGGTTGACTCCTGGAACGAAAGCCTTTGATGATAATAACGATTTGATCTACATGGTGGGACCCTGCTGCGGCACACCTGTGCTGGCAGGCGGCCGGGGATATTTCTTTGGTGTGGGGCCGCAGTGTTATCCTGAACATTACACCCGTTCTTCCATCGGCGGACGCTGCAATCTGGCTATGAAGCAATGTGGCTATGATGGAATTGTACTGAAACATAAGTCAAAGGATTATGTGGTCGTGGAGATTACGGAAGACGAAGTAACATTTCATGATGGCAGAAAATATTGGGGACGTCTTTGTGTGGATACCCAGAAAATGATGAAGCAGGATTTTGGAGATGAAGCAGAGTCCATTGTCATAGGACCTGCTGGTGAGAATAAAGTCCGTTTTGCCGGTATTTTCTGTAATCGTGATAATGCGGCGGCACAGGCCGGATTTGGTGCCGTTATGGGAGATAAGAAATGCAAGGCTGTGGTTTTTAATGGCCACAAGGGTACGAAGGTAGCGGATCTTTATCATATTTTACAGCTTCGTGATGACTGTATGGAACTGAAGAATATTCCGAAAAAGCCGGATGCCCTGCCGGAAAATATGGGAATTGGTTCTAATCTGGTGGAGAATGGGAAGCTTAAGACTCAGAGTGTTTTGGACCGGGGAGAGGCAACCTATATTACCCAAAAGGGAAATGCCTGTGCAGCCTGCGGCGTGCCGTGCCATTTGACAGGCTATACGTTCGTCAGAGGCAGCAATGGTACTTATCACACTACCTGTGATACCACAAACAGTTCCAAATGTGTGGCCAAGTTTGTCTACGGCTGGGTGGCGCTTTGTCCTATGGAACTGGAATGGCTGGAAAAGAAGCTGGGGCGCAATTATCGCTGGCCGATGGATTTTCGAAGAGGCGCGGAGTGTGCTTATATGATCAACAACTACGGTTTGAATTCCTGGGAAGTGATTTCCCTGTTTATGTGGCTGGTGGAATTGGAAATGGAAGGTGTAAATCTTACCGAGATGCTGGGTGTGAAATGGGATGTGGATGATCCTTCTTTATTTCCTAAGATTATTGAAATGTACACCTATCGAAGAGGTTTTGGCGATGTTCTGGCCGAGGGCATGGCCCGCTGCGGCGAGAAGCTGGGAGGTATTTATTTAAAGCACAGTGATCACGCCATGCAGGGTATGAGCAATCACTCCCTGGGAACCGGATCCTGGTTCTCTTTAAAATATCCTTATTGGGTGGCTGTCGCTTTGATGACCTCTGTCAGCACCAGAGATCCCATGAGTGATGAAGGACATAAATATCCGGATTTCTGCGGACGGCGTACCCCATTCTTAAGACTGCCGGAGCTTGCGAAGGAATATTATGGGGTGGATGGAACCATTGATCCGGATCCTGAATGGAAAAATAGTATGGATGAGGAAGAATATCACGATATGGCTTACCGGAATAAAGAGTATGTGGCAAGAAAAATGGAATTGACGGGAGTGGTCACGGGATGTGGCGTGTTCTGTGATACCATTTATCCGGAAACACTGGCACCTTTGGCGAAAGAAGAAGGCTATAAAGGTGACTGGGAGATGCAGGCAAAGCTTCTTACAGCGGTTACTGGTGTGGAATATACCAATCAACGGCTGGAAAAATCTGCCGAAAAAATCTGGAACATGGAACGCTGCTTTAACATTCTGGAAGTGGGACGCTGCAAGAAAGATGATATGCAGATTGTACATTGTCATGATTCTCATGACGGAGATTGGACCACAGGGACAAAGATTGATGCCAGACGGTTTTCGGATCTTCTGGACCGCTATTATAAGCTGGTTGGATGGGATGAAAATGGTATTCCAACAGAAGAAAAACTTCTGGAATTAGGTCTGGATGACTATAATGAGCGGCTGAAACCTTATCGAAAGGGAGGCAGTAAGGCATGAGAGTTGAGAAAGTAGAAGGAATACCGGTTCTGGAAGCTGGAGAACAGTATTGTGCAGATATGGATACGGTGTATTATGCACGCTGTGGATATTATTGGCCGGAGTTTTACGATGCAGGCTGTATGATCTACAGTAAGATTAAGGAATGTGGATATAAGAAAATGCTGTCTTGTTCTACCAGGGAGGAAGCCGAAAAGAAGATTCTTGCCATGGATGAAGATGCATGTCCCTGGTGCGGTAAGAAGCACAAATGGAGGGCTATGACAGAAATTGAGATCATGGAGCAGGAGCGTCTTGTGGAAAACGTAATGAACCGGGATATTTCAAAAACCAGATAGAAGTAAGGGAGCCGATTATGAATATTCAGAAAAAAAGATATGGATATGTGGCAGTAAGCTTTTTGATGCTGCTTTTGTTGGGAATTGCCTATGCCTGGTCTATTTTTATCGGACCGCTGGAACAGACCTATGGATGGAGCCGGACACAGACTTCACTGGCATTTACGATTTTAATGGTGGGATTTTCTCTGGGCGGCCTGCTTATGGGGATACTGGTGAAACGATTTGGCTATGCCAGATTGGTAAAGACAGCAGCTGTTTGTGTAGGCTTGGGAATGATTTTAACTGCTTTTACCAGCAGCATTGTAGTGCTGTATATCACCTACAGTCTTCTGGCTGGTATCGGAATTGGTATGATTTATAATGCGGTGGTGTCAGTGGTTCCCTTGTGGTTTCCGGAACGGAGAGGTATGATTACTGGATTGCTGCTGATGGGATATGCGATTTCTACCAGTGTTTTGAGTCCTGTATGTCAGTTCCTGTTATCTGAATTTGGACCGAGACGGACCTTTTTGATATTGGGAATTGTGGATATGGTTGTCTTTTTGATTGGCAGTTTATTTATTAAGGTGCCGAAAGAAGAGGAGCAAAAAGCGCTTCCTCAGTCTTCGGCAATGGCTGGACAGATGGTAAAGAACAGCTTGAATCCCAATGAGATGCTGCACACAAGAACGTTTTATCTGTATTTTATGGGATCAAATTTTCTTGTGATGTCAGCCCTTTGCTATCTGAATCATGTGGCGCCGGCTCTGGAAAGTGAATTTTCCATGCCGGCTGCCACAGTTGCTTACGTAGTCAGTGCTATGAGCCTTTGCAATGGAGTGGCACGTCCCTTGGTGGGACAGGTATTTGATCAGTTTGGAATGAAGAAAGCCCTGCTGGGATTAAGCGGAATTTATGCTGCATCGGCAGTGATTGCCTGTGCGGCGTTTCGAAGCGGCTCTGCAGCATTGATGATTGTTGCAGCCTGTGGATTGCTGTTTGGTTATGGATGTCAGGGAGCGGGACTTCCCATTGTGACTCGTACTTTATACGGAGAAAAATATTTTTCCATGAATTATTCTATTATCAGTCTGGTGAGTCTGACCGCGTCTATCGGACCCAGTATTATGGGGGCGGTACAGACTGCGGAGGGATCCTATCAGAGTGGTTTTATGATGGTTGCGTTGTTTACTTTCATATCAGTTCCATTGATGTATGTCGTGGGAAAAGACAGAGAACCGGTGGGAAGGCTCCAGTATAAGAATCAGTAATTTATAGTGAAAATTCCGGACAACAGCCATGAGACGGAACGCGCTTGTGTGGGATGACTGGTGGATATTGGACAGTTGTCTGCTAGATAACATTCAGTAATTTAGGAGGATTAGGATGAAAAAGTTAGGATTTGGCTTTATGAGGCTTCCGGTTTTAGATGAAAATGACCGGTCTACGGTTGATTTTGAATTGACAGAGAAAATGGTAGATGTATATATGCAGCAGGGCTTTTCTTATTTTGATACAGCTCATCGCTATAATGATGAGATGAGTGAACCTGCCTTGAAAAGAGCGCTTACCAGCCGGTATGATCGGGATGCATATGTGTTAACGAATAAGATTACTTTGAATTACATTAAGAAAGAAGAGGATCAGGAAGAATTTTTCAAAAATCAATTGGAAATCTGCGGAGTGGAGTATTTTGACAATTACCTGATTCACAATATGGGAGCCATGTGGTATCCCTATGCTCAGAAATATCGTACCTTTGATTTTATTCGTCGGATGAAAGAAGAGGGTTATGCAAAACATATTGGATTTTCTTTCCATGGAACTCCCGATGTGTTAGAGCAGATTTTACAAGAACAGCCGGATATGGAAATCGTACAGCTTCAGATTAATTATCTGGATTGGGAAGACGCCGCCATCCGTTCCAGAGAATGTTATGAAATTGCCATAAAGTATGGAAAGCGTGTTTATGTTATGGAGCCGGTAAAGGGCGGCACCTTGGTAAATCTGCCAAAAGAAGCAGTGCAGCTTTTAAAGGCAGCCGATTCTGATGCCAGCGTTGCCTCCTGGGCAGTTCGCTTTGCGGCCAGTCTGGAAGGGGTGGATATGGTACTGAGTGGTATGTCCACGTTGGAACAAGTGGAAGACAATACCAGTTACATGAAGGAATTTAAGCCTTTGACAAAAGAGGAACGTTCTCTGTTGGAAAAAGTGGCAGAAATTGTGCGTACCAATACAGCCATTGCCTGTACCAATTGTCGCTATTGTACTACGGAATGTCAAAAACAAATCGCCATACCCGATTATTTTGCCCTGTATAATAACTTAAAACGTCTCAAAAATACCGGTTATATGAAAAATCAGGTGGTATATTACAAAAACCTTACGGAACAGCATGGCAAAGCCTCTGATTGTATCAAATGCGGTATTTGCGAGAAGAACTGTCCTCAGAGACTGGCAATCCGTGATTTTCTTGTGACGGTTGCAGAAACGTTTGAATAGGATTTGAAAAGTCCGTTTCAATCGGCTTTACCATACGATTTAAAACAAGGAGGATATCGTCATGTATTATAGTTCGAATTATAGTCAATATAGTGGCTATTCCGAAGAGATTTACGATGGATATGAAAAGACATCCCGTTATCTGTCCATGCAGGATGGTACAAAGCTGGCCATTGATATTTATCGTCCCACAAAGGACGGAGTTTTGCATGAAGAACGGCTTCCTGTTATCTGGACAGCGACCCAATACCGGCGTGCCTATGTGAAAGAAGACGGAAGTTATTCCAATCTGGATGAGAGCAGTCCACTCTGGTATTTTCCAAATATATCCAAAATCCTTCGCCATGGCTATGTGATTGCTGCGTTGGATGTGAGAGGCTCCGGAGCTTCTTATGGATATCATGGATTGCAAAATACCATGAAAGAGTGTTATGATTTGTACGAGGTGAATGAATGGCTGGCAGCGCAGCCATGGTGTAGTGGTGTGACTGGAATGTTTGGATTGTCTGCTCTTGGAAAAGCTCAGATTATGTGTGCCATGATGGCGCCGCCCAGTCTGAAATGTATCATGCCAAATGTATTTGCCATGGAAAATCCTGCTATGATGACCAATGGTATTGTGAATATCGGCTGGATGTCCCACGCAGATGAAGGTGTGTGGAAAAACAGTGTGGTGGACCCGGCTCCTCCGGTAGATGAAGATCCGGACGGAATCATGCGTGCTGAGGCCATTGAGATGCACAAATTAAATCCCCGTTCTGAGACAGAGAGAAGAGAAGCACATTATTTTGACGATTATCTGCCGTTTTGGGATACGAAGGTCTATATGGAAGCTTACTATCCGAATTATATTTATAACATTAACAATAGTCAGATTGCCTGCTACATACTGGGCGGATGGAAGGATTTCTATGCCCATGATGTATTCTTCTGGTATAAGACTTTAAAAACACCTAAGAAAATTTCCGTGGGACCCTGGAATCACACGGATTCCTGTACAAGCCAGGAGCCCTTTAATTTCGTTACAGAACATTTGCGCTGGTATGATTACTGGCTGAAGGGAATTGACAACGGAATTATGAGCGAACCGCCGGTACTTTTGTATAATAATGGCGAGGAAGCCTGGAAGGAATACAGTGATTTCCCGTTGCCGGAGCAAAAAGTGGTTCCCTACTATTTACAGGGAAGAATTTCCCACTCCATAGATTCTGTGGTGGATGGTTCCATGGGTACTCGTCCGCCGATGGATGCAGTCGGTGACAGTGACTATCCAGTAGATTATTCCATCACTCGTACTGGATATGAGAATCGCTTTTTCTATACAGTGAAAGGAAGTACAGATTTTACAGAATTTGATCGAAAGTCAATGACCTTCACCACACCACCTATGTCAAGGGATATGAATTTTATTGGCTTTCCAGTGGTAAATCTCTGGATTTCTGCAGATGCCCCGGATATTGATGTTTATTTCTATCTTCAGGAGGTGGATGAGGAAGGAAAATCAGCAAATATTACAGAGCAGAAAATCCGTGCATCATTCAGAGGCCTGACCAGGCCGCCCTTTGACAATATGGGGCTTCCTTATCACAGATTGATGCATCGGGATCAGAAGGAGCTAAAGGTTGGGGAGATAACGAAGCTGGAAGTGGCATTGTTCCCCATGTCCAACACCATTAAACAGGGACACAGTCTTCGTCTGACTATTAACTGTGCAGATCGTGGTCATTGGGATACACCAGTATTGAAACCAGCTCCAACGCTGACAGTTTATCATAATACGGAATATCCGTCTCATATCAGTTTGCCGGTGATTCCCAGTTGATTTTGACTCAATCAGCAATAATATAGATAAAATTACCTTCTTTTCTTCAAAAAACTGCAGGTGAAGTTCAGATATTTTCCGGATTTCACCTGCAGTTGGCCAGATTGGAAATACAGGAGATTCCGCAGATTTTCATACTCCCCAAGTCCCGAACCGAGTACAAGAGCCACCTTCGGCTGGAAATCCGTTTTCTGTCGGATACTTTGCAGGCAATGTTGTAATTTTTTATAAATCGGAGTCATGATGGTCACCTCCGGAATTTATGTTCTATTGATTCCTGATATCAGTATAAGTGAAGTTTCAAGAATCCGTTGATATTATTTGTAAAACTAATTAATGAAACACACTCTGCACCAAAAACATATACAACACCGTCCCGGCACCGATACTGAGCAATGTGTTTTTCTTCCACTTATGTAATACGATGATAAACAAAATGGCAATTGCCTCCGGGATGGCGTAGTGTCCGCTGCCAAAGGAATCCTTCAGGCAGTATACCACCAGAAGTCCAATCACCGCATAAGGAAGTACCGTGCCCAGATAAGTAATGTAGGGCGGCGGTGTCTTTCCTTCCGGGAAAATCAAAAAGGGCAGAAAACGTGTGATCATCGTTCCCAGTATCACAATGAGAATAGTGAGAATGCTCTGAGCTGTAGTCATGATACTGCTTCCTCCTTTGTTTTTTTCTTGCGTGTCAGTGTAAAGCATAAAATAATCAACGCCATGGCTGGCAGAATGAAATTCTGGCTTCCAAAGAGAATCAGGCAGACCACTGAACAGCCAAGTCCCGTCAGGGCAGACCGATGATCTTCTGCTTCCTCCCACTGATTGATAAACATTACAACAAACAGTGCTGTCATCACAAACTCGATTCCCGTGGTGTCAAAGTGAATTACATATCCAAGCAGTGCACCCAGTGTGGAACCGGTGACCCAGTAAATCTGGTTCAACAGCGTGACAAACAGCATAAACCAGCCTCTGTCCACATCCGGCGGCAGCGTTACCGTACAGTTGATGGAAAAGGATTCGTCACACATTCCATAAATCAGGTAAGGCTTTTTCCATCCCGTATTCTTGTATTTTTCCAGCATGGAAATACCATAAAACAAATGTCTGGCATTTACCATCAGGGTCAGAAAAAATGTATATACAGGATTGAAAGCGGACAGCAGAAGATTTACTGTCACAAATTCCATGGAGCCTGCAAAGATAAACATACTCATAAGCATGGGATAGACAAACGAGAATCCCTTGCTTCTCATAAGAAATCCATAAGACATACCAAGGAAAAGAAATCCTACACAGATTGGAAGGGTATAAGGCACAGCGACCTTAAATGCTTTCATTTTCATTTCCTTTGTCCTCCGTTAATCTTGATTTAGTCAAAAACTAACGGATATATCTTATAACCGTCAGATTTATCTGTCAAGTATTGGGAAAAAAGATTCATGCCAATCTTGGTTACAGTTGCTTTTTAATTTGGAGAAATTCCTGTATGAGAAATAAAAGAATGGAAGAATGATAAGATACGAAAGCTTCCTGGATATGGTATACTGTGAGGAGAAATAAAAATTTTACATTTACCAAAGGAGTCCGATCTATGGAGCTTAGAAAGATCAATTACTTTTTTTCGGCAGCAGAGCTTCAGAATTTTACAAAAGCGGCTCAGGCCTGCCACATTGCCCAGACAACCATGAGTAAATACATCGCCACACTGGAGGATGAGGTGGGCTGTGCGCTCTTCACCCGCACCAATCAGCGGGCAGAGCTGACAGTCCAGGGCAAGCTGTTTTATGACGGTATGAAAAAACTGATGGGAGAATATCAATCCCTTTGTCAATCTCTGCACCGGGATGAGGGCAGGGAGCTGCACATTGGCATGATCACTTCCGATTACCCGGATTTTCCTCTGCTGAGAGAATTTGAGAGGGAGTTTTCAGAGATATCTATTTACTTTTCCTTTGGACCGGAGGGGAGATTGACGGAAGATTTGATGCATGGGCGATTGGATGCCCTGATCTGTCCAAATGTGCTGACTCTGGAACAATGGTTTTCGGGAGAGGCGAAGCTGAATCGGATGGACATTTTCTCTGCGGAAGCAGTGTTAATCTGCTCCAGAGAAGTAATGAACCGTTATAAGACGGTGGAAGGCGTTATTTCTGCTCTGCCCATGATTACAAAAACGGAGGAAGAGGCATATCCAAAAGAGTGCAGAAGAAAATTGAAAGCTCTTTACGGTACGGAATTTGGTCAGGTAATCTCAGTCAGTGGATTCCCCCAGCAGCTTCTGATGATAAATATGTCCAGTGGATTTGCCATTGTGCCCAGACAGACGATTTTGTCTATGAGCAATCTGGAGGTGATTCCCCTGCCTGAGAATTTCCGGGAATCTTCTCAGCTTTTGTATCTGCCCAATGCTGTCACATCGGCTTTGGATAAGATGATTACTTTCATTTGCCACAGGGCAGATATGATACAGGAACAGACTGGATATGAAAAAAAGTGCTGACCATAGCAAAAAACTTCGTTTTTCAAACCATCATTTTTCCTTTACAATATAGTCATCCCGCATACTACATTGACCCCATTGTATTTACGGCATTCCGCATGAACAGCCGAAAATATCATGGGGTCAGAATATTGTTTCTGATGATTTGATATGAGAAGTAATATGGCGATGAGGGAATGCAGACTACATTTGGAGGATAAAGTAATGAAAAATGATCTTACCCAGGGAAGTGTACTGAAAGTACTGGTGCGTTTTTCCCTGCCGTATCTGTTGTCCTGTTTTTTGCAGACATTTTATGGATTGGTGGACTTATTCGTAACAGGACAATATAATGGTGCGGGGCACATCTCCGCCGTGGCCAATGGAAGCCAGATTATGCATATGCTGACGGTAATCATTGTGGGACTTGCCATGGGCTCTACTGTGGCAATCAGCCGTGCCATAGGAAGCAAAAAGAAGGAGGAGGCTGCTGAGACTATTGGAAATACGGTCATCTTGTTTTTGGGGACCTCTCTTGTGCTGACAGTTGTGCTGATTCTTGCTGTTGATGGAATTATGGAGCTTTTGTCTATACCTCCGGAAGCACTTACGCAGACGAGAGCGTATTTGACCATCTGTTTTGCAGGAATTCCTTTTATTACAGCCTATAATATCATCAGCTGTATTTTCCGGGGGCTTGGAGATTCCAAAAGCCCCATGTATTTCGTGCTTGTGGCTTGTGTGCTGAATGTGGGACTGGATTTTCTGCTGATTGGACCACTTCACATGGGTGCTTCCGGCGCTGCCTGGGGAACCGTGCTGTCTCAGACCGCCAGTGTGATTTTTGCCCTTATTACCCTGAGAAAGAGAGATTTGGGAATCCAGATTAACAAATCTCATTTTCACTTGAAGAAAACGGTGTTGATGCCCATTTTGCAGGTGGGATTTCCGGTGGCATGTCAGGATGGCTTTATTCAGATCTCCTTTTTGGTCATTACTCTTATTGCCAATCAGAGAGGTGTTGTAGTGTCGTCCAGCGTGGGAATTGTTGAAAAGATTATCGGATTTATTTTCCTGGTTCCCTCTTCCATGTTATCATCTATCTCCGCCATTGCAGCCCAGAATCTGGGAGCCGGAAATCATCTGCGTGCCCGCAAGACTCTGTGGTATGGTATGACAGTGGCGATTTCCTTCGGTTTGGCGATTGGAATTCTCTGCCAGTTCATTTCAGGGCCTTTTGTGGGACTGTTTACCAATGACCCGGAAGTAATTCTGATGGGAGAACAGTATTTGAAATCGTATGTGTGGGATTGTCTTGCAGCAGGAATTCATTTCTGCTTCAGCGGCTATTTCTGTGCTTACGGAAAATCCATATACTCTTTCATTCACAACACTGTCTCCATCATATGCGTCAGAATCCCAGGAGCCTACCTGACTTCCAAAATGTTTCCGGATACCTTGTATCCCATGGGCTGGGCGCCGCCGTTGGGATCTGTGCTGTCTGTGATCATCTGTGTGGTGATCTTTCTGGCAAACAAAAAGTATTTCTATGGAGAGAATAAGGCATAAAGATAATTTTGTAATGATATGGCCAGTCTGTAAATTTTTATGGGCTGGTTATTTTTGATTGCCAGGAATCCGAAGGAATCTGCCAGTAACCACAGGACCTGTAAGTGCTGATTGCCGGGAAGGTTTGATTTGCCTTGGTCTGTGGACGATGTTATAATAGATGCGTTCATGAAAAAGCAGGGAAGCGGATGTTCAATGTCCGCTTTACTGGATATTATTTAAAAAGGATATCATGGTGTTAACATATGAGACAGGAAATTTTAATAGTAGAGGATGACAAAAGATTAAATGATGGTATCCGTCTGACTTTGAAAGGTGAGGACTATGGATTTTTCCAGTGCCAGACACTGGGTGAGGCCAGAGCGGTGTTGAGAGAGCATCAGGTGTCATTGATTCTTCTGGATGTGAATCTTCCCGATGGTAATGGCATTGAGTTTGTAAAGGAAATCAGAAGGAGGCATCAGACACCGATTATCTTAATTACCGTCAACAACATGGAACTGGATATTGTCACAGGACTGGAAGCCGGAGCGAATGATTATATTACAAAGCCATTCAGCCTGATGGTATTAAGAGCCAGGGTGGCTGTGCAGCTTCGGGAGAAAAAAAATTACAGCCCAAGTCATTTTGTTATGGATCGGTTTGAGTTCGACTTTGAGAAAATGATATTTCTAAAGGATGGTCAGAAGGTGGAGCTTAGTAAGACAGAACAGAGACTTCTGAGAATTCTCTGTGAGAATCAGGGAGCTACCGTAAAGAGAAGCTATCTGATTGATGAAATCTGGCAGGGGGATATGGAGTATGTGGATGAACATGCGTTGACAGTGACGGTAAAGCGTTTGAGAGACAAGCTGGAACTGGATTCCAGAAATCCCGAATATATAAAGACTGTATATGGAATTGGCTATACCTGGGCGGTGAAGGCATGATAAAGACGATCGTTCTGGTTTTGGCAATTGCTGCAGTGACAGGATGCTTCTGGTATGTATATTTTTACCGGAAGGAAAGGCGGCTGCTCGGCAGACTTCAGGATATGGTGGATCAGGCATCGGAGGGAACCCTTGAACGTCAGGAAATCTCGGAGTCCAAGGTGTCTGCTCTGGAAAACAGTTTAAAAAGATATTTAGATGACACTTTGCTTGCAGGGGAGAACCGTCAGAAGCAAAAAGAGACGATCCAGGGGTTGATTTCTGACATTTCCCATCAGACATTGACACCCATATCCAATCTGAAGATTTACGGTGAGCTTCTTCGGGAAGAACTGGGAGGACAGTCAGAGGCGGCGGAAATCATTTGGGAGCAGACAGAGAAGCTGGATTTTCTCATTCAATCTCTGGTAAAGCTTTCCAGGTTGGAGAACGGCATCATTGCAGTAACGCCTGTCACTGCAGAACTTTCCCCCCTGTTGAGCGCCATCCGCCAGGAATATGGAGCAAAGGCAAGAGAGAAAAATATATGTTTTGATATCTGCCAGACAGATCTGTGTGCAGCCTTTGACCTGAAATGGACCATAGAAGCCGTAGGCAATATCGTGGATAATGGGATAAAATATACAGCTCCAGGTGGAAAGCTTACCATCACCGTTGAGGCGTATTCCTTCTTTCTGCGGATGGATATTGCGGATACCGGAACAGGAATGGAGGAAGATGAGCTTCCCCGGATTTTCACCCGGTTCTATCGAGGTCTGGAAGTATCAGAACAGCCGGGAGTGGGTATCGGGCTGTATCTTGCCAGGGAGATTATTCAGGCACAAAAAGGATATATAAAGGTTACATCCCGGAAAGGGAAGGGGTCGGTATTTTCTGTGTTCCTGCCCAAAAGTGAACCGGAACAAAGTATCAATACTGTAATATTTCAGAAACAAGATGGAGATATTCCTGTGATAAAGTCTGTATTGTAAAGAACGATACAGGCTTTTTTCATATGATAGGAAGTTCCTTTGGAATGTTCCCTTTACTATCTGGAAGAATGGAATCATAGGAGGCAGATATGAAGATACTGAATATAAGCAATTTACAAAAAATATATGGTCACGGAGAGACGGAGGTTCGCGCGTTGGACGGAGTGAGCTTTTGCGTGGAAAAGGGAGAGTTTGTAGCCATTGTAGGCTCCTCGGGCAGCGGAAAATCCACCATGCTGCATATGATCGGTGGTCTGGATGTTCCCACTGCCGGCAAGGTTGTGGTGGATGGGCAGGAACTAAATACCATGACGGACGAGGAACTGACCATTTTTCGCCGGAGAAACATCGGCTTTGTCTTTCAGCAATACAATCTGGTCCCCATGTTGAATGTGTGGGAAAATATTATCCTGCCAGTTCGTCTGGACGGGAAAAAGCCGGAGAAAGGGTTTATTGGGGAAATTGTTCACATTCTGGGATTGGAGAAAAAGCTGGAGAGTCTGCCAAATGCCTTATCCGGCGGTCAGCAGCAGAGAGTAGCCATTGCCCGTGCACTGGCGGCAAAACCGGCAGTCCTTTTGGCCGATGAACCTACCGGCAACCTGGATTCCAGAACCAGCCAGGATGTACTTGGCCTTTTGAAAATCACCAGCGAACAATTTCATCAGACCATTGTGATGATTACCCATAACGAGGAAATCGCCCAGCTGGCAGACAGGATTTTGAGGATAGAAGATGGCAAGATTGTAACGGACAGCGGGATAATCAGGGGGTGAGTGCTATGGTGAAAGTGGAAAATCGAGATACACTTCGTTTTTTGACAAGTCGTTTTATGAAGATGAATAAAAGCAGAAATGCCATTGCGATTCTGGCAATTGCTCTGACTTCGCTGATGTTTACCAGTCTATTTATGGGGACTGTGTCATTGATTTTATCCAAACAGGCAACAGACATTAAGCAATTTATGGATTCATCCCACGCCATTATTCAAAATCTTACCCAGGAGGAAGGAGAGCGGGCAGAGGCGGCTGCGAAAAATGAAGAGAGTGTACAGCGTGTTGGTTCCGGTTATTTTCTGGGGCCTGGAATGAATCCCCAGTTTGTCTTTTCCACTGAAGTGCGGTCTGCTGATGAAAATCTGGCAGAGAGCTTTAACTGTCTTCCCACAACAGGAACGTTGCCTCAGAAGAAAATGGACATTGCAGTGAGTACTCTGGTGCTGGATGCGTTGGAAATTCCCCACCAGCTGGGGCAGCAGGTGACCATCACATATGAGAACACTCCAACAACAGAAGAATTGAAAACCGATACCTTCCGGCTGTGTGGATTTTGGGAGGGAGACAAAGGCGTAATTTCTCAGATGATCTGGGTGTCGGATGGCTATGCCAGAGAGAATCGCTATCCCGTCACCAGAGAGGAGCTGGACAACGGAATCCTTCAAGGGGGAATGGACTGTGTTGTCTGGTACAAAAGTCTCTGGAAGCTGGAGGAAAAGACCAGGAACTTGTCCGCTCATGCAGGATTGCCCGTTGAGATAAAAGGATTTGAGGTGAATCCTGCTTACAACCTGATGGAGGAAGATGCATTTTCTTTTCAATCGGTGGCAGTAATGCTTTTATTTATTTTACTGGCAGGATATCTGATTATTTATAATATTTTCAGTATCTCTGTGAGAATCGATATCCGGGCCTACGGCCTTTTGAAAAATGTGGGAACCACAGGAAAACAATTGAAGAACATTGTTCGTATGCAGGCATGGCGGTTATCTGTGGTGGGAATTCCTGCAGGGCTGCTGCTGGGGTATGGTGCAGGCAGACTTATGGCGCCTTCCCTCACTGCCAATGCAGAAATCAGTGCTCAGGCAGGGAAAACAGGGGAGACTGTGATATCTGTCAATCCTCTTATTTTTCTGGCGGCGTTCCTTTTTACTCTGCTTACTGTGTATCTGTCCAGTATTCAGGCGTGCAGGATGGTGGAGCGAGTCTCACCGGTGGAGGCCCTTCGGCTGGCGGAATGTGATGAGACTACCAGAAAAGTAAAACGAAACACTTCTGTTACCTGGTGGGGAATGGCAGTCCAAAATATGCTTCGAAACTGGAAGAAGGGGCTTGTGGTGATGCTTTCTATTGCCCTTTCCATGGTGGTGGTTAACTGTATTGTGATGCTGGTGCAGGGATATGATTTTGAGATGTACCAAAAGACTTTTCTGGCTGCTGATTTTCAGGTGGACCAAATGGCGAGTTCTCTGTCGATTTCCAATTTTAACGGAGTATCCCCCAGAACAAAAGAATTGCTTGAGGCCTGTCCGTACAGTGAATCCGTGGGTTATGTCTATTATTCAGAAGAAAAGCATGAGATGGAGCCTGGTCTGCGAAACGTCTGGGAAGAAAATGCCCAAGCCTTTGACTCTGATTATGAACGGGAAATCTGGAAACAGGTGGAGGAGTCCAATGTGCTAAATGTTCATTATATGGGAATCAGCCAGTCTGTCTTTGAGAAACTGGAGTGGAAAGAAAATCCCTGCTCCTGGGAGGAATTCCAGACAGGAGACTATGTGATTGTGGATTATAACCACAAGTATAGCCGGGAGCCTTCTTCCTACTATTCCATCGGAGATTCCTTCCAGATGGAATACCAGAATGGAAAATCAGAGATGTATCAGGTACTGGGGGAGGCATTGATGCCCTATGCTCTGGATTATCCCTTTGCAGATTCGATTTATCTCACCGTCCTGGTGCCGGAGTCGGAGTATATCGCAAGTATCGGCAATGATTCTGCTATGTACGCCGCCCTGGACGCGAAAGAAGGAATGGAGAGGCAGGCAAAGAAGTATATAGAAGAAAAGGTTCTCAAAGAAAATGAGATGCTGAATGTCTTTTCCGTTCTGGATATGCAGGAGAGCTTTCAGCGATATGTGAATAAGTTTTATATGATTGGCGGATGCCTGGTGGCGGTGCTGGCATTTATCGGGATTATGAACTTTTTCAATACCATGGCAACTTCTGTACTGAGCCGGAAGAAAGAACTGGCGCTTTTGGAAGCAGTGGGAATGACAAAAAGGCAGATTTCAAAAATGCTGGTGGCAGAAGGCTGTATTTATCTTGTGGGTGCAGAGATTCTTGCAATCTTGATTGTGTGTCTGGGAGCGGAGAAAATTTTATCCCATACTGTGGGAATGGCATTTTTCTTTCAGATGCATTTAACCATAGTTCCCTGCATTGCCGTGATTCCAATACTGGTGCTGATTGCATGGGGCGTTCCCAAAAATCAGTTTCGAAAGCTCAGCCAGGAAAGCGTGGTGGAAAGGATTCGAAGAGAATAGCCAGAAAAGAAAGTGAGATACATTACATGATGAAAAAAGGAGCTCCTTTACTTTTATGAAAAGTAAGGGAGCTGCTTTTTGGCTGCTTCAATGGGCAAAAGAGTAGTCTCCCAGTGTAAGATAATTTCAGATTATGTATTTTCTGTGAAATTTTATGAAAGTTTTGGAAATCTTATTGACTTCAAGAGGAGTTCATATTATATATTGAGATGGATACTGATAACAATGTGCAAGAGGATTTATGTATGTGGGAGTATAGGAATCCTTTGCATTTGCAGTTTTTTCCAGAATGAAGAGAATGAGAAAGAACTGTGATTGCTCTGGCGGTCTTCAAAAGGAGGGAGCAGAAGGCTGGCAGTGTTATATTTAGGAGGGTAAATCAATGAATATTTGGAAAGACATAGCAAAGAACCAGGTAAAGCCGGAATTATTTCCTGTGTTGGTAACCATCTCAAAGGGGAGCAGCAAGAAATACCAGTTTATGAAGGAGTATGGCATGTTGAAACTGGAAAAAGTGTTGTATTCTGCCACCTGCTATCCGGTAAACTGCGGAATTATTCCCAGAACTTTGGGGAAGGATGACCGGCCTTTGGAGGTGTTGATTTTATGTCAGGAAATTCTGGATTTGTATACTATTGTGGAATGTTCACCCATTGGTGTGATCAAAACATATGAAAATAACAGAGAATCTGAGAAAATCATTGCAGTACCGGTAATCGGCATGGCTTACGGATTTGATACACCAGTGAGAAATGAATTGTTGGATTCTGTATATGAGGAGCTGAAGCCCTTTTTCAATATTTACAGCGCGAAAAATGCACCCGGCTTCCGAGAACAGGCAGAAGGTATTGGAGCAGTGCTTGCAGTGGAAGAGTGTATGAGTCGGTTTGACGAGATATATAGTGAGATTTAACCCATCAAGGAAGTTCCCTGCTTCTTTGTCCCGGAGACATAAGTGGGTTAAGCTTGGAAAGAACATTGCAGTCTGCGATGTGGAGATTTTAATGACAGGAAAAAGCTGATTGCCAAAGGAACCTTTACCTATTATTACTTGGATAATCGAGCATAGAT
>CAMQZX010000026.1 GCA_947039785.1 uncultured Lachnospiraceae bacterium
AAAAAAGCAGCATAACCTTTCAACTTTTTTTGTCCAAAGTATTGACATAAGTCCATGTTTACTTTCCTGCCCATGGTCATCCGAAGTACCCACATCTTTGGAACAGGCCGTAAGTGCCAGAAGCATTGCCAGTACCACGAATAAAACGCATTTTTTCATGACGCATTCCTCCTTTTGTCGCTTTTACTTACATTACACGACTGAGTATGGAGAAATACAACGCATCTTAACCCGCAAGCTTGTAGAACCCACGGTCCGCCTCATCGACGCACCGATCAAGTATCTCAAAAAAACGCGGTGCATCCAGTTCTGCGTCAAGCCACTGGGTCGCACGGTATGAATAGCAACCGACCTCATCATTGATGGCATGGCTGCCAAGGATGCTGTGCAGATTCAGCTCGTTTGTCATCTGCCTCTGTCTGTCAGTGCTCGGTTTCTCAAGTGCCTTGGCCAAACAGAACACCAAAAGTGGATGAAGCTCAGAAAACGAAATCTGCAGATAATAATCCCGGTATCCCGCCATCAGGGATATGTCGTCCTGACTTTCAATTTTGAGTTCGGACAGGATCATCTTTCGGGTATGCTCGGCAATTTCTTTGCGCTTCTTCTGCTCAGCCGGGCTGAGATCACAATGGTTCATGGATTTCCTCCTTTCTCTCAGATTGAGTTTCCTATACTATCTGGGCGCTGCGATATGGGTGATGGCGCCCCAGATTCGGTTGGAATCATGGTTGATTCCCAGTATGCGTACTGTTACTCTCGACCCTCTGGGCGGGCGGCCACGCTTGGGATAACTACACAAGCAGTCGATGCCGCCGTCCAGCGCCACAAATACGCCGTTGGTGTCCACCATACTGACCGTACCCACATAGCGATTGCCGACGGAATACCTGCGCAGCGCTTTTTCATACGGGTTCTCACCAGACTGCTTGACCGAAGCTGTTGCCTTGACATGGTTCCGGTCGCTCCTGTCCACCTCCAGCACCTTCACCAGGATACGCTGCCCCGGCTGGAAATGGGCCGCTGCGTCCATCCACCTCTGATAGCTGAGTTCTCTGAGTGGAATATAGATCTCCAGACCGAACAAGTCCACAAAAATGCCGGCACGAATCACCGACACGATTCTGGCTTCTGCGCACACACCTGAGTAGAGCAGGTTGTTCCCATCCCTGTCCGTACCCAGATAATACTGCTTGCGTTTTGCCTTCATCGCATCCAAACGGCTCGCCGCCGCAATGCCCGATGCCGGGTCGATCCCTTTGACGATATAATCCACCTCCGCGCCCAGTCGCTTGGTAAGCATGTAATGCAGCACGTCCTCCGGAAGCCTGCCGCGATAATCCGCTGGCGGCTCCACCGCTTCCTCTGCAGGAATGATGACTTTGAACTCACCGTGGTAAATGACTGCGAAAGAACGGGAGGGGTTGTCCTCGGGGCGCTCCACACCCTGGATGGTTCCGGTCAGAATGCGGCCGGTTTTCTGGGACTCCAGTAAGTCCAACAAATCGTTCTTTGCTTTTTCTGCATCTGTCTCGACGCTGAGCTGGTCATCAATGGCCAGCACCGGCGAAACCGGTCTAGCAGACGCACGCTTTCTTTTGGGCTTAGGCGCCTTTTCGACGCCGTCGGATGCATTCTCTTCTCCTGAATCCGCTTCTGTGTCAGACTGGGATGGATTTTCCTTGGTCTTCCTACGCCCGCGGGGCTTTTTCACTTTCTCCGGCTCAGTCTGGGGTGAGCCCTCTTGGGGAGTAGTTTTGTCCGATGCGTTTTCTGAAGAGGTGTCGTCTTCGGCACTCTCCATATCCGTCTGGGAAGATATTTCTTCTGCCGACTCCGAAGGCGGCTGCCCGTCATTTGTTTCCATATCAATCTGGGAGACGGGAGCTTCTGCCGCTTCTGCATCCCTGAATTCCTCTGAAGAGGCGCCTTCTGTTGAAGTTTCAGAGTCAGTCTGGGGCAGTGCCGTATCCGGGGAGCTATCTTCAGACTGGGACATCTCCTCAAGCTCCGGATTCACATCAGTCTGAGGGGCTGCTTCCTGCAGAACTTCCTCCTCAGGGAGCAATTCTTGTTTTTTTGTTGCCATAGTTAGTACCTCCTGTAAAATTAAAATTCAGCCGGCGGTTTTGCCGAACTGTAAAGACTTTTTTTGCGTGCCGGCTTTTTCTCCGGCTCTGCCACTGGGACAGGTTCACTGAGTATCGGTGCCGTAAATATTGTTGCCGGCTGGTAATCCATGATGGATGTCCTCACAATCTGCTTCGACATGGGATGTTTTGTAAAATCCAGTTTTGTGAGTTTCAAGAGGTTACAGCCTCGTATGACGCAGAGCATTTCTTCGTTTGGAAGCCGCAGGACCTCATCCGGAGTCAGAAGTCTTCTCCGTCCCTGTCCCTCAGTATGACGATACTGGGGAATGACCTGAGCGATTGCAATGGTTTGCCGCACTGTCATAGTAGAATTTACCTGTACGGACATATCCCCTGATCTTGCCGAGATATACTCAGCTGTAACCTCGTCGGTACATCCCAACATCAATTGGATATCGCAGTTGCCGATAATCTCGGCCCACAGGTTATTGGGATACCGGTTCTGTAACTGACCCAAGCTCTGCACTGCCAGCATGACCCGGATATCTCTGGAACGGACAACCGAAAGAGACCGGGCAAAATCCGACCCGTCTTCTGCACCACCAATGCGGCCCACATTGTTAAACTCATCCAAGATTAAATTTACAGGCACATCGCAGCGGCCATTTGGCCGACTGTCTGCATACCGAGTCAGTTTGATAAACATGAACGAAAAAAAGAGCGATGACAGGAATGCCATAGTGGCGTCCTGGTCGCTCAGGATAATATAATATGCACATTTGTGTCTGGCAGGGGAAGTCAAATCAATGTCAGACTGACTTGTGATCCGCTGCACTGCCTGGTTCTGCAGCACCTGCAGCCGTGTGCCGAGTCCTAAGATAATGCCAGATTTCACGGTGTCGCTGGACTGAGCGAATAAATTAAAAGGCGCCCTTGCCGGATGATCAAGCGGAAGCTTGTCAAACATTGCCGTCAGCTGCCGCTCGCTGTTCTGGGTCAGGAGCTGATATACTGCAGTAAGGTGTTTCATATCGGGACTTCGGGTTCTGTCCTGGTCTACCAGAAGAATCAAAGACTTCAACAAGTTTCCTTCTCCATTGTCCCAAAAATGGTCACCTTTGCCGGAACTGGTATTGCCGATAATGACGTTAGTGAGCACCTGCGCCATCAGGGTATCGCCGTTTAGGTCTGACATGCAGTTCCACGAATCCCCATGCTCAGGCGTGACCAGGTTAAAGATTTTTACCTCGTAGCCTGCCTGCCGGTACATCTCTGCCGTATCGGCATATAATTCTGCCTTACTGTCCGTGATAATCACAGACTCACCACGCTTTAGTGCCTGGAATAGTGAATTCCGGATGACAGCGCGTGATTTCATGGTACCCGATGCACCGAATATGGCGATATGCCGGTTGAGTCTGGTGTCCTTCGGCATACAGACCGCTTTTCCCTTATACTCACCCAGAATCGTTCCTTCTGCTTTATCGACAGAGGACACCTCCAGCACCTCGTGCATTTCTTTTTCTTCCATCCATGAGGCGGTTCCGTAAATTCCGGTCTTGCTTTTGGTGAAACCTCTAGGGTCATAGCTTTTTCCGTCAAACTTATCATGAAGCTTGACATATGCAAAGACTCCTCCGCCAAGAACCAAGATTCCGAGCAATCCTTTCAGCCCGTCTGGGGTAAACGCCATTGGGAAGCACACCACAGGGTTCCAACTGACTGGTTTCATAGCCGCCTCACCAGCAAGCCCATCCGCCTGCATCCAGGCTGCGTAATTTGAAAACAATTGGCCAAGCATTCCGCCAAGATAGAAAAACGCTGTGCATCCCAGTATGACAGCCATGGTAATGCCGACTGTCCTTTTTTTATCTTTCAAACAAATTCCTCCTCTCTGGGCAAAGCTCCGCTTCCACCGAGTCCATTCCGATGGTTTTGATGCTGGCAAGCCCGCCCAAGTATTCCCGGAGGAAGTGCGTCTGGTGGGGAAAGCATAGAACCTCAAACCGTCCGGTTTGGTTTTCAATTGCATCCCGAAAGCGAATGAGTCTTGCAATGTCCCCATCCAGATGCGATAAGATATTTACGCCATTCACACAGGCGTCGTATTCAAAAAGCCCTCGGTCATAGGATCTGACCTCAGGCTCAAATAAAAGTTCAAGGAGCTGCGCTTTCCAATCTGGTGCAGAAAGAAGACGCAGCTGCCGGATACCGTCCCCGTTCATTGGGATAAAATGGACATGGCGGTAAATGGAATCGAATCGAAACTCCAGCCGTCTGGTTTTGTCTGATTCTAACAGGGTTCGCAGCGCTGTCTCTCCAGACTGGCCAAACAGTATCGCTGAATCCACCTCCAAAATACCGGCATTCAGTCTTGCCAGCTCGATCAGACTGTGGAGGGCTTTATACTCACCCATGCCGCTCCACTTCATCACGGCATCCCTCGTATTATAAACGGCATAACATCTGCCGGAAGAAAATAATGCGCCGGCCATGCGGGTGAACATGGTCTTGTTCATCTCCGCTTCCCCAACTTTCTTCAGATCCTTAGCCAGATAAAAACAGGGCGTACCATGCACAACCTGCAGAATCTCCCTGTTCTGAAGCCTGGGGAGAAGATATGGCCTTGCCTCCATACCGGCTTTCAGGAACATCGCCGCAGCTTCCGCAACCCGGTGGTTCCTGTCCCGGTGTGATACGTCTCCTGGAAAGCGGTGTCCCCAGAATGAATCCATATAATATCCATACACACCCGGATGCAGCCATTCCAGTATGGGAAGCGCACCCTTGTAGAGCCGTATGGTCTTGCCCGCCCCTTTCCTGGATACGGTCAGGAGGCGGCAGGTGATTTCGTCACCGGAATTGAAATTACGAATCGTCTGAAGCGTAGTCAGTCTGGAAATAAGAGCCTTATAGACCCGTTCACTCCCAAGCAGAGAGAGGCTTTTGAATGGGAACTCCCCCACAAATGAAAGGAGCGTGATGATCTGCCAGACCTGACTGCCCGGGCGGAAATGAACCATAGACCCTCACCTCCGCTCATAAGCATTTTCCGACAACATGACTGCTCTCTTTGTCGGAATTTCCGGCGTAATGACGCCCCCAAACTGCTGCTATACTGGGCTTTTTTGCCCTCTCAGAAGATATGTATTTTTTCTCCGCCCGAAAAGCATCGTTTTTACATATGTTTTTTCGGTTAAATTTACCTTTTTTCATAGAGCAGTACCCCCTCATCCGGTATCCCGGTTTCCTTTACCAGCCAAATGGGGAAGTCCCATTTTGGCACTACATAAACCTCAGTCCGGTCCTCCGATCCTTCTGCGCTGCAGTAATAATGAGAGCAGACCGATGGGCCATCGTCCGTCATCACATACATGGCTACGATATCCGAAACCATATTGATTTCAATGTTGTCATGATCCCGCTTTTTTCTTTCGGGTCTGGCTTTGTCATATACATGACGATAAATCAGGATACCGTCCCGATACCGCACAGGAGGCTGCTTTTCAAAAAAAGCCCGCATAGCAGGATATAAAAAAGAGCGGATATAATCCGCCGACCCGCCCGACTTTTTCGGAAGCAAAGCCGGGATGCGGAGACAAAACCAGCCCTCCGCCGTAAAACCGATTTCTACGGGAATACAATCCTTTATCCGACGCTCTACCTCAAGCTTTGCATTCGGCACACCGGTGTAAGCGGGAAGCGTCCGTGTCAAAAGAACCAGCCGCTCCGCTGTTTCTTCCATATTAAGTGAATGCAGATAAACTTCATAAGTGCTCCCATTTTCACAAAACCATTGTATAGAAGCAAGCTGCTCCTGCAATCGCTTTTCCAATCTCACGATTTTACCCATCGTGTCCAGAAATTTTATCATCGCTCACCGCCTCCTCTGAATAGAAAGTAACCCCTGGCTCCTCATCCCCCTGAAAATCCACAGTTGCAAACAAGCAGGGTGCATGAGGAAGCCGCATCCCGTATGCCATAGAGATACGGGGAAGGACAATAATATACTTCAAATCCTCCTGAGGTTGGAGCAGTTTCAAAAGATTCTGCTCGCCTTCATATAACACCACGATTTCGTAACCGATATTCTCCTTTAAGAAAAAAAGCTGAGATGGATAAACCGCCGGATAATGCGCCATTGGGTCAACATAATCAATGAATTTCAAAAGAACCCATACGGCAAGAATGGTCCGCTGATCCGGTTTATCCATCGCATCCAGCCCAATATAATAGCCGCTCGACACATCCGCAATCCGCATCTGCTTCTTCAGGTTCCGAAGGATTTTATCTGCGGTCTGGGCTGGCTTTTGCAGCATTCGTGTAATCTGGGTTTTAGGCAAAGCTCCATATTGTGAGAGCCACTTTACAACATACTGCTCATCTTGCAGCAGCATAGGCAACACCTCCTTTTTGTGCGTATTTTTCATAAAATGCGTATTCTACGCAGAATGCGTTTGTTCCTGCTGGCGTTCCTTTAAAAGCGCCTCCAACTCAGCCCGGTCGGTTGTAATCATTTCCTGCTCCTCTTTGGAAGCTTTGATTACAACAGGAACTTTGTTATTGTTAGAGCAGACCAATGCTTCGCCCCTCTCAAACCGGGTAACAGAACGGATCTCTGTTTTGGTCAGTTTCAGCACTTCCTGCACATACTTGGCTTCATCCGGCTCCAGATTCAGAATAATCTTATTCTTGCTGTTATTGATAATCGCACGTCCATACTTGCCATCCTCCAAACCGAAGAAATCGGACAAGTCTTGTGTTGCGGAGACGGCGGCACCACCAAAGCCCCTTATGGTTTTGAAGATAGTTAAGCAGAACTCTGCCGCCATCCGGTTGGAGCTGGCGCCGATCAACTGCCATATTTCATCAATCATAATGGCTTTCTTTTTGGTACGATCTGCCTTAACCGTATCCCACACGTAATCGAGTGCAATGAACATACCGACCGGAAGTAATTTGCCTTTCAGTTCCGAAAGGTCAAGCACGATATATTTATTGGACAGGTCCACGTTGGTCTGTTGGTTGAAGCTCTGGGCGGAACCTGTTACAAAGCGGCTGATGATAATAGCAATGCGCTTCGTCATGGGATTTTTCAGCAATTCCTCATGAAGATCCCCGATAATCGGCATTTTTTTCATCTTCGGCGGGGAGACGCTGCGACTTACATACAGCGAATCATTGTCGTGTGTGATTCCGAACTTTGCATAAGTCTGAATCAAAGCCTCGTCCAGCATCTGCTCTTCCTCATTGGACATATCCGGAATCAGCAGGGAGAAGAACGTCATCAGCTGCTGAATCTTACGAGCCAGCATGGAATCCATTTCACTGTAGTCAATCTCGTCAATCAGCTCCATCTCCGGAGAGATGGTATGCCGGATTTCCATGATGTTGATGCAGTGCGGGGAACCGGGAGCAATCTTGATGAACTCGCCGCCGATCTTCTTGCAGGCCCTGCGGAACTCGTGTCCCTTGATTGGTGCCAGGATAAAACACTGGATCCCCCTCATTCTTATACGGAGCGCCAGAAGCTGCATGGTAAAGGTCTTGCCTGCGCCGCTGGTGCCAAGCAGATTCAGGTTGGCGTTCTTGTTTTTCTTTGTATTGAACAGATCCACGATACACAGCGAATTATTGTGCCGGTTGATGCCCAACAGCACGCCTGTATCGTCCGACATTTCAAAAGATGTAAACATATAGGCAGAGGCTGCGCCGCTGGTCAACACATTCCGTTTTGATTTCTTTTCCAGTGACGGCTCAATCTTTAAGAACGGCATCACAGAGCGGAGCGCCGCTTCCTGCTGGAAACGACAGTCGCTCACATACATGTCCATAGACTTTAACATATCCACGATCTGCTGTTTACGCCACATCAGTTCCTCATAGCCTTTGGCGGAAACCGTAACGAATACGGACATATAGAACAAGTCCTCATTGTTGTTGGCAATGCCATTCTTTATGAAGTAGCCCGCCTGTATGGAATTGGTCAATTCCTCATAGTCGGTGCTGGTATCCTGCATGCTTTTCAGCTTCGTGCGGTTGAGGCGAATGCGCTGTGCTACTTTATCAATTGTCTTACTCCGATTCTCACGCCGCAGTTGCACATCTATGTCAATCCCGTCCCCGGCATTGATGAGTGCCGACATCCATCCTGCCCGTACCATACCCGGATAACCGTTTCCTTTGATAAACAGAAACGAATAATACAATCCGTCCATCACAACATAATTATGATGGGTCAGATCAATGCCGCGCGGCGACAGAAAATGCGCCATGCGGATCGGCGGGATGGGATCCACGCCAATGACCTTATCCTTTGCCGCCATCGTATCCACGACCACACGGTTCACGCGGGAGGAAAACGGCTCATCCACACAAGACCGACGGTTAAAAAACATATATAAAATTTCCGCCGTTGCCTCATCCGGATCTTTCGGCTGGAGAATCGTATTCCCACACTGCAGAAAATAAGCACGGGCATTCTGCTCCGCTGTCTGCATCATGCCATAAATCTGGGAGAAATCATCTCCATCTCCACGGCGGATTTCTTCATACTGGAAAATTAAAAAGAAGCGCCTTGTAAGCGCTTCCCTGCTTCCCACATCCTTAATCAGACGGATATAACCTTCTCCAAGGTGCCGGCATTCTTCACTTTCCTCTACTTCCAGTTCTTCGTGAATCATGGCGACGTGCTTATCTGAATCCGCCTTTCTGGTAATGCTTTTAAACTGAAGCCGCATAGGAGAAATTTTCAGCCAGCTGGCAAAAGACGATATGATATTGAACTGTTCTTCTCCGGAACGCAGCATAAAGTTAATCGGCTCAATTTCAAGAATCCGAATATATCTCCCATCAGTCGTTTCAATAATACCATGCTGGAGACTTTTAACCGGAATGAAGTCCTGAACGAACTCCAGCTTTTCCGGTTTTTTTGCCTTTTTTCTTTGCCGAGCTGCCTTTTTTCTTTTTTCGGAGCTGCTTTGGGTCATATCTATATCCCACCCTTCTGTAATGTAATTTTCTCCTGCTTGCAAAATACCGAATGATGTGTCCTATATACTGAAACAGCGAATCGCCGTCAATACCCATCATGGAAAGAACAGCAAGAGGTAAAAGTGTTAGCGTCATAACGACGATGCGAATCGTTCCGGACATGGGAATCAACATCAATTCCGGATATCCCAAAATGACTAATAATATCCCTGTCTCTACTGCATTCCTCGGCTCCAGCATTCCGCCAAAAATCTTGCCGGAATCTGTATAGTTCGCCGGTATAGCATAAATATTGCTGTACTCCTTTTCATCCAAAATTTCTCACCTGCCTATTCTGTAAATCGTAGCTGTTGTCTTGTATCTGCCCAAACGCAGCGCTTCGTTATGATCCGGCACAAAAATATCCACACGGTGGATGTCATTTTCAATGCCGGAACCACCGCGATCCTCTACGGTATACATGGTTCCGTTTATCATAATCTGCGTGCCAAACGGATAATAGCTTGACATTGCCACCATGCCGCGGGCCGCCTGTTTGCCGCTGGCGGTAATTCCGTCTGCATTACTGCCGCAGCATTTTGCACATGCACAGTAATGGGTGACATCCACTTCTAAAGTAGAAATGGGTGTTCCTGAAATCTCACCCAAGACCGGTGCATCGTAATCTACAATGCTAAGACGCCGGTAGGAAAGGCTTCCTTCATAACTTGGCGTATTTAGAATAACGCCCTGTCCACCAGAAGAATGCACCCACATTCGTTCTCCGCTCTCCCCATACCCGGCAAAAATAAGGACATGTCCCCATCCGTCATCATCTGCTAAAAATCCCAAATCACCAGGCAAAAGCTCTGATGCAGAAATCCCATAGGTATTTGGATATTGCCCGTTACAACCTGCACCAATTTCTACACCCACAGCAGTATTAAATACCCATGTACTGAAGCCTGAACAGTCCAGCCCATAAGGGCGTATCGTGCCTGTCGTAGAAGATCCTGCCGCTGTTACCAGTCTTGGCGTATTCCATTCATCGTTCCACCCGGGTGCTGACTTACCACCCCAGAAATAAGGAACCTTGCCCACAAGGGACAGCGCGGTGCTCAAGATATGCTTTCTTGTCGCACTACAGTTCTGCCGGTTCACAAAAGCAATCAGCTCGGCGTCCGTCAGGGGAACCGCCTGTCCGCCGCTCTCAGAACCATACAACGTCCGTTTTAACGCATTCGCCATGTTCTGGATTACTTCGCCATAAGTAAGATTAAACTGATCGTATTTTGCATTTAGGTCAATGCCAAACGCTTTGGCAACCACTGTATTATCAAATGGATGAATGGTACACTCCAGATATTTGATGATTTCTGTACCTGGAGTCAGTGTTTCCTGCCCGTTTGCCACATAATAGTTTGCCGTGGTTGTTCCCGTAATCTTCCCACCGGAATAAACGGGAATATCCACCGCCACCTCTTTATAGGCATCCACCGTGACAGCCGTATCGCTGCTATGCGCCTCATCCGGAAGATAGTAGGTCTTTGATGCCGTATCATACCGATATTGGGGCGTACCGTTAATCGTCCCGGTCTGCACCTTATTCGTAACTACGGTAAGTGTTATCGGCTTATATGTATAATAGGAAACAGGAATGATGATCTCTTTTTCCTTTTCTTCTGATGTAACGGGGAACATCTCCCCGGCACAGCCTCTAAGCTTTGATACCATATCATCCTTGCCTGTATTTTGCTGTTGCATGGACGCTGAATAAGCTGCCAGTATATAACAGACATCATATCCGGCGGAACTCTGTGCGTAATTGATAAGTGCATCCATCGAAAGATCATAATCATATCCACCGTTTGTAATCAGCTGATCCACATGAGAAAGCGATTGGTTATATCCTTCATCTACCACACCAGACACGGCACCTGACATCTCCGTATAGGCTGACATCAGGGTTGCTCCTTCTGTCGGCTTTGTACCATCCAGTCCGAAAATACTGTTTGATACAATCGTCGGCAGGGAAACAATCATGGTAATCAGGAACAACAGAAACAGACAGATACATACCAGTATTTTAAAAAGAGTATGGCGCATTGCCCATGCCGCAGACAGGATAGCGCCCCATGGACCACCTGCGGCAGTGCCGGCAGCAATTTCTGCGGCGGCCTTTCCACCCTCCACACTGGCCTTTACTGTAGCGGCGGCCGCATTAGCCGTAGCCTCCGCACCTTTTGCTGCCGTTTACTTTGCTGCTTCCTGGCCTGCCTGCTTTGCCGCTTTTGCCATTTGCCCGGCTGCCTGTCCATAATTATCAGAGCCATCACCGATTTGCTGTTTTTCTGGCTCAGCCATTGGGTCCACCTCCTTATATCAAGCTGCTGCAAAAGCAGCGTAATTTCAACATGAAATATGCAAAACAGCCGAACCAGCATCTCTCTCTGATTCGGCCGCCTGCACTTATTTTACCGTTTCCGCCTCGGCGGTTTCATTTCCCCATGGCTGCGGGGTTTTGGCTCTCCAAAGCGTGATGGCGTATTCTTATACCGAACAGTTTCCACAGAGACTGTCCGCACACTGTCACCGTCATAAACCGGCTTGCCATCCTGGTACACCGGCTTGCGTTCCACGGCGGCTTCGCCGCGAATCGCATACCACTGGCCTCCGCGGGCATCTTCAAACACCTGATAATCCCCACGGGGAGCCGCATACTGGGATGTATCGTAGAACATGGTTCCGGATCCATTTTCATGGCGAACCTCAAAATGGCCATCCTTACGCCCGGATCCATCCACAGAGGATACCTGCTGTTCATATCCCGGCATAAACTGCTGGAACTGCGCCTGGTTATAGGCAAAAGCTGCCTCGCCCTGCTCAAAGGCAGGTGTTTCTGCGTGCTGCTGCATCGCATACCAGTCTACACCGTTTGCCGACTGCATAATCGTATGCGGCGCATCCGGCTCATCATAGTAGGCACTGTTGTACCACATGGTATTGCCAGACTCGGAGCTTACCTCGATCACGCCATCGCCAACCGTCCTGAGGGTCGTTCCCTCGGAAGCATCGGGGAAAGCCGCCGCAACCTGCGCCGCTTCTGACGGGCTTCCCATAAATGCCGGCGCATCATAAAATGCACCTGCCCCGGCTCCGCTTGCCATCTGGTACCACTGGCTTCCATCAGAAGCTGTAACCACGGAATGTGGCGCATCTGGTTTCTCAAACTGTGATGCGTTATACATTTCAAGCGCTGTGCTCTTTCCATTTGCACCAATTGAAGTTGTACTGATCTGACCTCCTGTAATCTGGGTGTCTTTCAGTTGGTGGCCCTGCAGCTGGGGCATATAGCCCGCAAGGCTGCGGTCTGCAATGTCCCCGGCAATTGTCCCGGAAACACCAGGATTTCTTGAAGCTACAGAAGAAATGGAGTCTCCTGTAAGAGTAGCGCCATTACGTGCCGCCATGCCGCCAAAGGCACGACCGACAAAACCGATGCTGCCACCGGCACCCATACGGCTTCCGCCATCCACAACTGCGTCACGGACAAAAGAATTTGGCTTGAAGCGTGATGCGAACCCGGAAGCAAATCCGCTTGCGGCTGCACCCGTTCCGGTTGCAGTGCTTGCACTATGGAACATACTGCCTGCATTTTTCACACCGCCTCCCACGCCGCTGATCACCCGCGCTGCCATCAAAAGCTCCATACCCATGCTGGAACCGGTCTGGGCAACATTCAGCCCCATGGCCGCCAGGTAGCTGTCAAACTTCTGCGCCGTCTTCAAAAATGCCAGCGCACAGAACAGCCAGAGAAAAATACTGCCCTGACCTGTGGAGAGCGCACCGCCATTTCCGATATACTGTCCCATGGAGCTGTTAAAGCCCCTGAGGAACCATACATTCATCACCAGCAACAAAAGCTGTGAGCCCACCATACGACACCAGCTTTTGAAAACCGGCGCCGTTGTTTTGGAAGCACCCATAGAAAAAGCCAGAGGGGAGGTGTAACAGAGTACGCCAACCACAATATAGCGTTCAACGGTTTCCAGTAACAGCTTAAAATAATTCCACCCAAGGGCAATCTCTAAAATGATGAGAAGCAGCAGCCCTACCACCGATACAATGGCTACAATCGTGGTCAAACCATTGGACAGCGCCTGTTCCACACCTGCAAAGGTAAAATCCTCTGCCGACATGGTAATCTCCATCAAAGCCGTATATGGCGCACGGGCGATATCCAGCACAATCATGAAAATCGGCTTTGCATAGCCAATCAATAAAGCAAAGATTGAACCTCTTGCCAAAAGCACCCACGGATTTTCTGCCTCTGTGATTGGTCCTCCAAAGACACGGAAAAGCTGCCATACCGTTACAAGGAACAGAATCGCCCATGCTGTGTACTGCATGACCGTAAATGCCTTAGACACGAATGGAAAGTATTCTTCCATCGCTGTCATATCCGTTCCCAAAGCTTGAAGGAACAAACCAGATACCGCATCCATCATCTGTGAGACAATGCTGCTGATCCAATTTACAATTCCCTCAAAAATCCAATCAAGCATCTTTTATCACCTCCTCCATCTGCTTTCTCTTTTCTGGTTATCCTGTGTAGTTGCCGCCGGCAATGAGGGGCTGCAGATAGGCAACAATGAAACCCAGGGAATTGAGGACAATCCAAGTCACTACAATTCGTTTGAGCCATGAAGTCGCTTCATCGACTGCACGCTGGTTTCTGGAAATCATCCTGACAATCAGCGCAATAGCCGCCGCCGTTACCGCCACAATGGTGCTGATTCCCACCAGCTGGCCGTACACATCCTTCATGATCGTCGAAAAGCGGTTCCAGATTGTGTCCGCCATGACAGGCTGCAGCGAAATCAGCATTGCAGACGCCATACCAACCAGTGACCAGTAGGCGGTCTTCATGCGCCCTCCGCCTCTTTTGATTTGTTTAACCATGCCGAGTACCTCCTTCTTTGATTTTAGGCAATAAAAAATGCCGCTTCTAAAAGCATTTCAGCTTCAGAAACGGCATCTTTGTCTGCCCACTCCCAGTTTGGGATGATACAAGTATAGCACGGCTTTATTCCCCTGTCATCGGCGGAACATATGCCATTTTTGTGCCAATTTGTTTACCCTGAAATTGTCATTCCAAATGTTCAAAGAGCGTCAGCAGCTCCAGCCATACATCCACATCTTCACTGGGCGCCGACCACAGACGAATGGAAAGAATAGAAATTGCCTGCTCACGAAGCCTGTAATAATGCCTCTGTGACAGGTCCAACCGGAACAGTATCTCCTCCAACTTCAGCTTTTCCGGCGCCAGATAGGCCGTATAGATCAGCTGATACAGCTTCTCACCCCGTGTCGGCTCCTTGCGGAGAACCGCCATTGCCTCGTTAAACCGATCCAGCAGCAGTCTCGACCTTGCCGCAGCTTCCAGACGGCTCTCCATCCTTTTATTCCCAATGGCCATCTCCAGATCCAGCCTGTCCACCATTCGGTCAAAGTTCTCAAACGGAGCCTCCAGTTCCTGCAAAATCTCCTCCGGGTAACAGCTGAACACCCAAACCATCTTCCGGTAATTCTTGAGAAGCATCTGGGTATTGTGATAAGCATTCCGCCTTTTCTCCTTCTGAGCAGCACGCACCTTTTCATCATCAATTTTTTGATCTCCAAGAATCCCTCGCTTTGTAAGAAGGGAAATAAATGCGTCTGACTGCGCCAATATCCTGTTTTCCTGCTGTTCATACAGCTTTTTTTCATCCTGCCTGCTCATATGTAAAACACTCCTTTGCTATTTTTGTGATATCCACCGGCTCACATGGCCCGCGGATTTTACTCGTTTCAATCACTGCCTGTGTCATATAACCTTTACCTTGGCAGTCATATCCACAATTCTTACAATTCCTACACGGAGAAAGATACGCGCGTATTATAGGGTCTGAAAGTGCAACGCGATTTTCAGCATTCTGTATGGCTGCATCTGACAGGTTACTTCCAGTCAGTCTGCGGCTATACCATGTGATGAGCTTATTCATATGCTCATGGTCTGAACCTGACTTCTGCGTATTTGCACCACAAATGCGTATTTTGCCAAGAATACGCATAACTTCCTCCTGGCTTGGAACTGAAACCTCTGATCCTGTCGGATACAGTTTATTAAAAATGAGACAGCCATAAGAGCCTGGAAGGCGGTATAGGGCAAAGACATCCCCATGCTTTTTCATAAACCTCCATACCTTTGTCTTTTCCCAGCCCCAGCGCTGTCCCAAGGTTTCCAATGTGAGTAAAGCCCCGTACTTCCCATACTGGACAGTTGGAGCCATAAAAGAAAACGCATTGTTTGGATCCTCTGATACTGAATGACACCAAAGGTCAAGCCATGCGTCCGCCTCTTCAAATTTATATCGCTGATCGGCAAGTCTGTCCGTGATATCGCGGGGAAGGCATAGAAAACCATAGCCTTCTGTGGCATAAACAGTGCCCTGCATACATTCCTCTCCGGAACATTTCACTACCCAATCTGTAATTTGATATGTCAGTTTTTTCGTTTTAGAGTCAAGCGTATACTGCACATAACCTAGGTCAGCCAGCGTCTGAAGCACTTCCAGAGCCTTCTGACGGCTTTTTAAGCCGAGGATGCTCTTTAACCCTACGACACCTCCTGACCACATTCCGGGGCTTACAGCGTTTATATGCCCACAGTAGAGGGCTTGTCCCTTGCGGAATGCCGCACGGGATGCCAGACGCGCCCATGCGCCCATTACCCCCTTGCCCTCAGGCAGACGATTTCTGGGCAGCTTTACCCACTGATATTTCATCAGACACTTCACTCGGAACACCTCCTCTTTTGAAAATGGGCATAAAAAAAGGGCGGCTCCTGTAAATAGAAACCGCCCGGCGATAAGTTACTATTAAATTCTTACAATCAGACCTTCAAGATTGTCCGTCTTGATCCCAGTCAGATACCAACCGTCTCCCATTTCAATTCTGGTCGGTACCCAATCTCCATTGATAAGAATATCCATACACTCTCCGCAGTGGAGACCTCCGTAATAATTCTCCAGATCAAATCGGATATCCATTCGCCCAGTCTGGGCATCTAATGTTAATGCTCCTTGTCTCATATCATTATCCTCACTTTTCATGTTTTCATCCATCTCGGATGTATCCTCTTTGCGTCGCAATATCCTGAGATACTCTTCAAAAATATCTCGCCGTATTAAGACCCGCTTTCCAATCTTATACACCGCACCTGCTTCATGGGCCAACCTTGTAAAGACTTTCAGACCCAGTCCGTAATAATCAGCGCCCTCATAATAGGTGACGAATTCATGCTGTATCATCTTCGCATCTTCATCGTCCAACATATCCGAAAACATCCATAGATTCCCGCTCATTCTTTATCCTCCTGTGAAGCCAAGGTACTCGGCTCATGAAACTGTTCCAGATATTCATCAAAAATATCCCGGTTAATCAGAACGGTTCCATCCATTCGATATATGGCTCCTGCTTTACCAGCGAGCTCCAACAGTTTCTTGTGCGTAATGCTATAGACGATTTCTGCATCCTTATACCGGAGGAACTGCCTGCGCAGTCTCTTTGCACTTTCTCGCACATCATTTCGTTTTTTCAAATCATAATAGGCTTTCGTCCTGTCACTAATCATAAATTAAATCCTCCATTCAATTTGTTGTTCGACAGAGAGTTGCACCAAACGAAAAAAAGAGAACACCTTTGAAATTTCTTTCAAAAAGTGTTCTCTCAGCGATACGTGCTGTATTGCGTTTCAGCCGCCAACTATTCATTCTGCGTCGTAATTCTTCGTATTGATACGAAAAATTGTTGTCAATTTGTTGTCAACTCGGATTTGAGGAGCCGGAAACCCTTGATTTTACTGGGTTTATTTGTCGATGGGCTTCATTGTCGGGAACAACAATACATCCCTAATCGCTGGCGAATCCGTCAGCAGCATTACCATACGGTCAATACCAAATCCAATACCACCTGTAGGCGGCATTCCAATCATCAACGCGTTCAGGAAATCTTCATCTGTGTGATTTGCTTCCTCATCACCCTGAGCCAGCAGTTCCTCCTGGGCCTGGAATCTCTCTCTCTGGTCGATTGGATCATTCAGCTCGGAGTAAGCGTTGGCCATCTCCCATCCATTCATGAAGAACTCAAAACGCTCAGTATATTCTGGGTTTTCCGGTTTCTTCTTGGTCAATGGTGATATTTCAATCGGATGATCCATAACAAAGGTAGGCTGAATCAGGTGTTCTTCTGCAAATTCTTCGAAGAACAGGCTCAGGATATCACCTTTTTTATGTCTCTCTTCGTATTCTACATGATGCTCTTTTGCCACTGCTCTGGCTTCTTCCAGAGTGTGAATTTCGTTGAAGTCCACACCGGCATATTTCTTAACGGCATCCAGCATGGTGATTCTCTCAAATGGCTTGCCCAGATCCATCTCGATTCCATTGTAGGTGATGGTTGTGGTTCCCAGAACTTCCTGAGCCACGTGGCGGTACAGATTCTCGGTCAGGTCCATCATGCCGTGATAATCGGTATATGCCTGATAAAGCTCCATCAGAGTAAATTCCGGATTGTGTCTGGTGTCCAGACCTTCGTTACGGAATACACGTCCAATCTCATAGACACGTTCCATTCCGCCTACAATCAGTCGCTTCAGATACAGTTCCAGAGAGATTCTCAGCTTAAAGTCTTCACTCAATGCGTTGAAATGAGTCTCAAATGGTCTGGCAGCGGCACCGCCTGCATTGGATACCAGCATTGGCGTCTCCACTTCCATGAAGCCCTGTCCATCCAGATATCTGCGGATACTGCTGATGATCTTGGATCGCTTGATAAAGGTGTCCTTCACATCCGGGTTCATGATCAGATCCACATATCTCTGACGATAACGAAGGTCTGTATTCGTCAGTCCGTGGAACTTCTCCGGGAGAATCTGAAGGCTCTTGGACAAAAGAGTTACTTTGGAAGCATGGATGGAAATCTCACCAGTCTTGGTCTTGAAGGCTTCACCTTCGATTCCCACAATGTCACCGATATCCATCTTCTTGAATGCTTTATACTCTTCTTCTCCGATGCTGTCTCTGGCTACATAGGACTGAATACCGCCCTGTAAATCCTGAACATTGCAAAAGGAAGCTTTACCCATGACACGTTTTGACATCATACGTCCTGCTACGGATACTACTTTGCCTTCCAGCTCCTCAAAATTATCTTTAATTTCCTGACTGTGATGCGTTGCATCATATTTCATAATCTGGAACGGGTCTTTGCCGTTCGCCTGTAAATCTGCTAATTTCTCACGACGGACTTTCAACAACTGGTTGATATCCTGCTCCTGCTTCTTCTGCTGCTTTTGCTGTTCAGCCACGGTATTTTCACTCCTTCTCTTATTTTCTCTTAAATATTTCTCTGAATATCCAATACTTTGTACTGCATAACGCCTGAAGGCATCTCCACACTGATGGTGTCGCCCAGTTTTGAACCGATTAAGGCTTTGCCAACTGGTGACTCATTGGAAATCTTACCCTGAAGGCTGTTTGCCTCTGTGGAACCTACAATTTTAAATTCCATCTCCTCATCAAATTCCATATCCAGAACCTTTACTTTACATCCAACGCTGATGGTTCCCAGATCTACTTCATCTTCTACAACCACTTCTGCGTTCTTTAAAATCTTCTCGATTTCTTCGATACGTGCTTCAATATCTCTCTGCTCATCTTTCGCTGCATCATACTCTGCGTTCTCAGACAAATCCCCCTGCTCTCTGGCTTCTTTAATCTTCTGAGCAACTTCTTTTCTCTGTACTACCTTTAAATCATGCAGCTCCTCTTCCAGTTTCTTTAAACCTGCATAAGTAAGTAAATTCTTCTTTTCTGCCATTTTATCTTCGCTCCCTTTCCCTGAGATATTCCTTCTACAACAATACCATTCTATTGCAATTCCAGTATTATAGCGGATACATCATCAATTGTCAAGATTGTACCCACCTGTAATCGTGTTTCTATTTGTGAATTAGTTACTGTTCACACACCACTGTCCCGCGAGGTGTTTTGGGGCTGATGGCACCAAAATCCCGAGACATGCAGCGCGAAATGATGCAATATGCATCATTTCTGTGCATCGCGCAGCGTGTTGCTGGGAACGGAGTGAACAGTAACGTGAATTATTTGTAAAAATCACACCGAAATTTTGGAACATAACAATTGCTGCTTTTCTCTTATTTTCCGGCTCTTTCAATCCTCTAACATCTGTAGCAACTCTTCCAATTGCTGATAGCTTTCCACCTCATTTACCATTCTGCGCAGACTGGCAGAATGACGCAGGCCACTGGTGTACCAGGCTACGTGTTTTCGCATTTCCCGGATTCCTGTGTACTCGCCTTTATAGTCCAACTGCAGCCGTGCGTGGCGCAGCATCATTTCCCGTCTCTCACTCACAGTAGGCGGCATCAGGCGCTTTCCAGTCACCATGTATTCCCGGATTTCCCGGAAGATCCAGGGGTTTCCCCTGGCAGCTCTTCCAATCATGATTCCGTCACAGCCAGTATGCTTTACCAAAGCTTCTGCATTCTCCGGTGAGTCCACATCTCCGTTTCCTATTACCGGTATGGAGACTGCCTCTTTCACTTTGGCTATGGCGTCCCAGTCGGCTTTGCCAGAGTAATACTGAACTCGAGTTCTTCCGTGAACAGCGATTGCGGCTGCACCGCTGTCTTCAATAATCTTTGCCAGTTCTACCACATCCACATCTTTGCCTTCAAAGCCAATGCGGATTTTCACTGTCACGGGCTTTTCGATGGCCTTGGCTGTCTTTGTTACAATTTCCCGTATCAAAGTCGGGTTTTTCAGCAATGCAGAGCCTTCTCCATTGTTGACCACTTTGGGTACCGGACATCCCATATTCAAATCCAGAATGTCAAAGGGCCGTTCCTCAATATATTTTGCCATTTCGCTGATGATATCCGGATCTGCTCCGAATAATTGCAGAGATACTGGCTTTTCTCCGGGATCTATGGTCATCAAAGCTTCCGTATTTTTATTATGAAAGGAAATCGCCTTAGCACTAACCATTTCCATACAGATCAGCCCAGCCCCCTGCTCCTTACAAAGCAAGCGAAATGGCAGGTCTGTTACCCCTGCCATCGGCGCGAGAACTAAATTATTATCCAATGTTACATTTCCTATGGTAAGACTCATGCCTATCCTCGATTCTTCTCATAAATCAGACGCAAACCTTTCAGAGTCAAACGATTGTCATAGACCTGAATCATATCAGTCTCGTCTGCAATGATTTTTCCAAGACCGCCTGTGGCGATTACTTTCATCTCATCTAATCCTGCCTCTTCCCGAACCTTCTTAATAATATATTCGGTCTGTCCGATATAACCATAGACAAGACCCGCCTGCATACTGCTAATGGTCTCCTTGGCGAGAATGGATTTGGGCTTTAATATCTCAAACTTGGGAAGCTTGGCCGTTCCGTTCCAAAGCGCATTTGCACTGAGGCGGATACCAGGAGCTGTCACTCCCGCCACAAAGCTTCCATCTGATGTAATCAAATCATAAGTAGTTGCGGTGCCGAAGTCAATTACCAACACAGGACCTCCATACAACACATAAGCCCCCACTGCATCCACAATACGGTCTGCGCCGATCTGCTTGGGATTTTCCGTTGCCAAACGAATGCCCGTCTTAATCCCAGGTCCCACAATCAGAGGATTGGTGTACAGATATTTGATAATTCCGTTGGTGAGGGAATACATCACATCCGGTACAACAGAGCTGATGATCACATCGTTGACCTCCTTGACATTGATTCCTCTGTGCTCAATTAAATCACAGATGGTCAATCCATATTCGTCAGAAGTTCTGGAAATTCCGGAGGTTAAGCGAAAGGTTTCCCTTAAAATTTCTCCGTCAAACACACCCATGGTCACATTTGTATTTCCAACATCAATTACTAATAACATGTTATTCCTCCTCTTCTACATCTTCCCCGAGGAAGAATACTCTATAGTATAGTTCCAGTGATTCCAGCAGTTCTTCCTTATCCCGTCGTAATTGTTTAATTCTCAGGACGCTGCCGATTTCATCAAACATGGCATCCGCTTCCAGTGATTCCACTCTAAATTCCAGACGGCCCTCTTCATCAAACTCCAGAGTCAGCACGCCTCCAATCTCCTCCGTATACAACACGCACATAATGTGCAGCTCATCCTTCACGCTGTCAGGCAGTGCACGGAAATCTTCATTAAAATAATATTTCTGTTCATAGGCACTAGCCCCGCAGAGAGTCACTTTCTCTTCATACATATCTAATTGTACCTCTATCTCATCTTCTGATCTCACACATAGCCGTACAGGCCTCGGACAGACACTTCCCCGGCGTAGACTCTTGTGATTGAACCATCTTCCCGCTCCACAAGAAGCTGCCCCGTCTTGTCAATTCCTCTGGCAATTCCCACATACTCATTGCCTGGCTCTAATACCTTCACCTGAGTATCACAGTTTACCAAAATAAGATTATAATCATTCATCAGCCCGGATAAATCCCAGGTTTTCTCAAATATTTCATAATTTTTCTCAAAGGCTTCCAGCAAAGCTCCCAGCAGTTCTGCACGCTTTACCTCATGCCCCAGCTCAATTCTAAGGGATGTGGCCATATGCTGAATTTCCTCGGGGAACTCTGTCAGATTGGTGTTGACTCCTGTGCCGATTACGATGTAATTGATATAATCCACCTGAGCACTCATTTCCGTCAGAATCCCGCAGATTTTCTTATTGGACACTACCACATCGTTGGGCCATTTGATACCTGCTTCCAGACCGTACAGGCTTCTCACTGCCTGTGCTACACTTAGTCCCTCCACCAGCGTCAGCATGGAAGCCCTCTCCGGCGGCATATCCGGCCTCAACAATTTGGTAAAAGCTATGGTCGCTCCTTTGGGAGTCACCCAGTGCCTTCCCCGTCTTCCCTTGCCCTGGGTCTGCTCATCGGCAATGACCACAGTTCCATGAGGCTCTCCATCTTCTGCCAGCCGCTTTGCCCAGGTGTTGGTAGAATCCACAGACTCCTTGGTATACAATACGCGCCCCAGCCATTTCGTATGAAGATATCCGTTGATTTCCTGGGCTTTGATGGAATCCGGCGATTCCACCAGACGGTATCCCCGATTTTTCACCGCCTGAATCTGGTAGCCCTCTTCTTCAAGAGACCTGATATTCTTCCATATGGCGGTACGGGAAACACCAAGCTTCTCACACAGCTCCTGACCAGATACAAACCCTTGCGCCACCCGTAGATATTCCAAAATCTTTTCTTTCATTGATTATCTCTTTCTATTTCTCCGGCTCTCCCAGTGTGGCAACCATCACCGCTTTAATGGTATGCATACGATTTTCAGCCTCGTCAAATACCTTGGACTGTGCAGACTCAAATACTTCATCTGTCACTTCCATATCCGTCAGGTTAAATCTCTCACCCATCTGTTTTCCGATGGTAGTCTTCAGATCATGGAATGCAGGCAGGCAATGCAGGAAAATTGCCTTTTCTCCAGCATTAGCCATCACTTCTTTGGTAACCTTGTAAGGTGTCAGAGCACGGATACGTTCTTCCCATACTTCGTCGGGCTCACCCATGGATACCCATACATCTGTGTAAATCACATCTGCACCCTTAGTTCCTGTCTGGACGTCTTCTGTCAATGTTATTGTAGCTCCTGTCTCTGCTGCATAACCTTCACAGGTCTTTACCAGTTCTTCATTTGGGAAGTACTCTTTTGTAGTACAAGCCACAAAGTGCATACCCATCTTCGCACAGGCAATCATCAAAGAATTCCCCATATTAAATCTGGCATCTCCCATGTATACCAGCTTTCTGCCCTTCAGATCTCCGAAATGCTCCCGGATAGTCAGAAGATCAGCCAGCATCTGTGTAGGATGATATTCGTTTGTCAAACCGTTCCATACAGGTACACCGGCATACTCAGCAAGTTCTTCCACGATTTCCTGTCCGAATCCGCGGTACTCAATACCCTCATACATTCTTCCCAATACGCGGGCAGTGTCTTCGATACTTTCCTTCTTACCAATCTGAGAGCCAGATGGATCCAGATAGGTAGTTCCCATGCCAAGGTCATGTCCAGCCACTTCGAAAGCACATCTTGTACGGGTGCTGGTCTTCTCAAAAATCAGAGCAATGTTTTTGCCTCTATAGTAATCCACCGGAATCCCCTTTTTCTTCTTTTCTTTCAGGTCTGCTGCCAGATCCAACAGATATACAATCTCTTCCGGTGTAAAATCTTTCAATGTTAAAAAGTTACGTCCTTTCAAATTCATTGTCTTCATCCTCCTGTTGATTAAAAATTAATTTCGCCAGAGCTGGAAGCTCATCATAGTCTTCCAGGACTGTTATTCTCTCCCAGATGGCATGCTCCAGGTCCTCCAATGTATAAATATGATACTTGGGAATCCGGCAGATCTTCGCCAAAGCTTCCACAAGCCCTAAATACAGTTCCCGATAGCTCCATCCAGGCCCCAGCTTCAATCTGCGGGCAACGGCAGGCAAGCTTGACTCCACAAAATGACGCAGAGATCTGCGGTTATTGTATTCACATAGCTTGTTTAAACACTTCTCCTCGGAATAATCTTCATCAATATAATAAATCGTTCCGGAAAGCCCATATACCATACGCATGGCGTCATAATAGCCGATGCGCATATTCAACTTACTTTTTTCAGCATCAAATTCAATGATGTTTCCAAGATCCACCCTCGGTTCCACACTATATATATGCGTTCCCTCAGGAATCTTCACCCTTTTCTCCCGTCCAATGCCAAAAATGCGCAGCATGATAACTGTCTCTTATACACATCTCCGAGCCCACGAGACTACGCTGCATAGCGGATTG